>NZ_JBEOYO010000010.1:0-171283 GCF_040297125.1 Streptomyces sp. NPDC001868
CGGCTGCTGGACTACGAGGCGTCCGTGGCGCCGCTGTTCGCGGACCCGCTGTTCACCGCGATCTGCTGGTACGACCGCCAGCGGTTCGACGAGGATCACCGCGCTGCTTTCCTCTCAGGCGGCGAAGTACCTGTCGCTACGAAGCCTGAGACGTCTGGGCCCACCACTCCTTGAGCGCCGTCACCGCTTCGTCGTGCCCCATCGGCCCGTTCTCCAGCCGCAGCTCCAGCAGGAACTTGTACGCCTGCCCGATCACCGGGCCAGGCCCGACGCCCAGGATCTCCATGATCTGGTTGCCGTCGAGGTCCGGGCGGATGGCGTCCAGCTCCTCCTGCTCCTGGAGCTGGGCGATGCGTTCCTCCAGACCGTCGTACGCGCGGGACAGAGCGGTCGCCCTGCGCTTGTTCCGCGTCGTGCAGTCGGAGCGGGTCAACTTGTGGAGCCGGTCCAGGAGCGGGCCGGCGTCGCGCACATAGCGGCGGACGGCGGAGTCCGTCCACTCGCCCATGCCGTACCCGTGGAAGCGCAGATGCAGTTCGACCAGGCGCGAGACGTCCTTGACGAGGTCGTTGGAGTACTTGAGGGCCGTCATACGCTTCTTGGTCATCTTGGCGCCCACCACCTCGTGGTGATGGAAGGAGACCCGGCCGTCCGTCTCGAATCGACGAGTGCGGGGCTTACCGATGTCGTGCAGCAGCGCGGCAAGCCGCAGAGTGAGATCCGGTCCGCTGTCCTCGAGCGCGATCGCCTGCTCCAGGACGATCAGTGTGTGGTCGTAGACGTCCTTGTGCCGATGATGCTCGTCTCGTTCGAGTCGCAGCGCCGGCAGCTCGGGCAGGACATGCTCGGCGAGGCCGGTGTCGACCAGCAGGCTCAGGCCCTCACGGGGGTGAGCGGACAGGATCAGCTTGTTCAGCTCGTCCCGTACCCGTTCCGCCGAGACGATCTCAAGACGGCCTGCCATGTCGGTCATCGCCGAGACGACCTCGGGGGCCACCTCGAAGTCCAACTGAGCGGCGAAACGCGCGGCCCGCATCATCCGCAGCGGATCGTCGGAGAAGGACTCCTCAGGGGTGCCGGGGGTACGCAGCACGCGCGCCGAGAGGTCCTCGAGCCCACCGTGTGGGTCGATGAACTCCTTCTCAGGAAGGGCCACTGCCATCGCGTTCACGGTGAAGTCGCGGCGTACGAGATCTTCCTCGATCGAGTCGCCGTACGACACCTCGGGCTTGCGCGAGGTCCGGTCGTACGCCTCGGAGCGGTAGGTCGTGACCTCGATCTGGTAGCCGTCCTTGTGCACTCCCACCGTGCCGAAGGCGATCCCGACCTCCCAGACGGCGTCCGCCCAGGGGCGCACGATCTTCAGCACGTCCCCGGGCCGGGCGTCCGTCGTGAAGTCCAGGTCGTTGCCGAGCCGGCCCAGCAGCGCGTCCCTGACCGAACCGCCGACCAGGGCGAGCGAGAACCCGGCTTCCTGGAAACGGCGGGCGAGGTCGTCGGCGACAGGGGACACCCGCAGCAGTTCACTCACCGCGCGGCGCTGCACCTGGCTCAGGGCACTGTTGTCTTCGTTGGCGTTCGGCACAACAGAAAAGGGTACGTGGCGCCGGTGGCAACGGTCGCCTCCATTGAATGTGCACAAGAGCTTCGCGCAGGCGACCCCCTCACCGACCTCCTTGATACGTGCGCATACAGGGACAGCCCTGCCTCGTCCCCGATCTTGTGGGGCGGACCGCGGCACTTCCACTCAGCGCGCATCGTTACCATGCGTGGACGCACATTCCGACGACCACTGACGACGACGAGGGACGGGCGAGCGCGTGGCCGAGGCGGCAGACTTCCAGGGGACCAGTCCCTCACCTGCCCGCCGGTGGCTGCTGCGCACCGGAGCGCTCTTCGCCGGGGCACCCCTGCTGGCCGGTCTGTTCCAGCTGCCCGCGGCCCCGTCCGTGCAGGCGGCGCCAAAGGCCTCCCTGGCCGAGGCCACGGGGTCGAACACCGTCGAGGTCTCCCTGGACTCGCTCACCCCCAGCGTGCCCACCGACGGCGACACGGTCACCGTCTCGGGCACGGTCACGAACAAGGGCAAGCAGACGGTCACGGACGCCCATGTGGGCCTGCGCGTGGCCTCGACGGCCGTGACGGGCCGCTCGGCCATAGACACCGCGGCCAAACGCACCGGCTTCGACCCGTACAGCGACGGGGAGGAAGTCGGCGGGAAGTACGTGGAGAAGTTCTCCAAGCTCACCTCCGGTGTGGCCCAGCCCTTCACCATCTCGGTGCCCGTGAAGGAGCTGGATCTCGGCTCGGACGGGATCTATCAGCTAGGTGTCTCGCTCTCGGGCAGGACCGCGGCCGCTCAGTACGACCAGGTCCTCGGCATTCAGCGCACCTTCCTGCCGTGGCAGCCCGACGAGGCCGGCACCAAGACCAAGACGACCTACCTCTGGCCGCTGATCTCCACCACCCATCTGACGGCGGAAACCGGTCCGGGTGAGCAGCAGACACCGTTCTTCCTCAACGACGACCTCGCCAAGGAGATCTCGGCGGGCGGACGCCTGGAGCAGATGCTGACGCTGGGCAAGGACCTGGACATCACCTGGGTGATCGATCCGGACCTGCTGGCGTCGGTCGTCGCGATGACCGAGAACTACCGGGTCCGGAGCGGGAGCACCACCGTCGCGGGCACGAACCAGGCCGTCGCCAAGCAGTGGCTGGCGGACCTGGAGACAGCGGTCCAGGGCGAGGAGGTGATCGCCCTCCCCTTCGCAGACCCCGACCTCGCGTCGCTGGCCCACAACGGCAAGACGATCACCGGCTCCCTCAGCCGGCTGAAGGACGCCACCGATGTGGCCTCGGACACCGTCCAGAACATCCTCCGCGTGGCACCGGAAACGAACTTCGCCTGGCCCGTCAACGGCGCCGTCGACCCGTCGATCGTCAAGGTCGCCATTTCCGCGGGAGCCGACAAGGTGATCGCCCGCAGCGACAGCCTGCAGGAGAGCAGGAGCCTGTCCTACACGCCCAACGCGGCCCGGCCCATCGGCGGCGGCACCACGGCGGTGGTCGCGGACGCCCGGCTGTCGACGGCGTTCCAGGGCGACATGACGAAGGCCGAGAAGTCCACGCTGGCGGTGCAGCGGTTCCTCGCGCAGAGCCTGATGACGGACCTCCAGAACAACAAGCAGCGCAGCGTCGTGATCGCCCCGCAGCGCATGCCGACGGCGAGCCAGGCGCAGACGATGGCGCAGGCTCTGACCGCCCTCCAGGGGGGGAACTGGTCGCAGCCCCAGGAACTGTCCGCGGCCGCCGCCGCGAAGCCCGACCCCGACGCCAACACCAAGATCCCGTCGGCCTCGACGCGCTCCTCGACTGTGTGCAGGCAGGCGCTGCCGAAGTCGGCGTTCGAGGAGATCCAGGCCACACAGGTCGGCCTCGACCGGTTCAAGGTGATCCTCTCCGACCAGTCCCGCGTGGTCACGCCGTTCGGCAGGACCATGGACCGGGAGATGTCCACCTCCTGGCGGGGCCGCTGCATGGAGGCGGCGGTCTACCGCAACGACGTGCAGAACTACCTCGACTCGCTCACCGAGCAGGTCCGGCTGATCGAGAAGTCCGAGACGAAGCTCTCGGGGCGCAGCGCGACGATTCCCGTGACCGTGCAGAACAACCTCGTGCAGGGTGTCGACAACCTGACGCTGCGCCTCACCTCGCTGGCCCCCAAGCGCCTGAAGATCGGTGACGACGACTTCGACGAGCAGTCCGTCGACATCTCCGGCGAGCGCCGCGAGTCGGTGAAGTTCACCACCAACGCCGAGGCCAACGGCAAGGCCGACGTCGTCGCCCAGCTCTACACGGCGGACGGCGAGAAGTACGGTGACGAGGTCAGGTTCACGGTCAACGTCACCGAGATCACACCCACGGTGATGCTGGTCATCGCCGGTGGCGTCCTGCTCCTCGTCCTCGCCGGCTTCCGGATGTACACCCAGCGCAAGCGCGCCGCCGCCCGGCTGGAGGCGGAGGGAACCCCGACGGACGACGACGCGTCGGAAAGCACTGTGGAGAGCGAGGACGCGAACACCGAAGCGGCCTCAGTCGTACACACTGCCGAGGAGGAGGTCCCGGCGAAATCCGGGACGGACGAGCCGGAGCACCCGAGTGACCCGGCACCGGACACCGCTCCGGAAAGCGCCGACCCGTCCGGCACGGGTGAGAGAGTGGACCGTTGAGCGATTGTCGTGGCCGGTTGGCCCGGGGACGATGAGGTGGGGTAGCCATGAACGCGCCGTACGACGGTGACCGCGGCCAGGGCGCGGCCGACTCGGGGTATCCCGACGGCCCGCTGCCCGGGCCGGGCCAGGTCCCGCCGCAGCCTCCCGCGGACATGTACCTCCAGGACGCCTACGACCAGGACCCCTTCCGCGCGCGGGATCTCGCCGCCCAGGACCCGGTGGCCGAGGCGCTCTACGACCGTGCCGCGCACCCGCCGCCCGCTCCGGGCACCTACCAGCCGCAGCAGCCGCTCTACTCGCAGCCGTCGGCGCCGCAGTACGCCCCCGACCCGCGTGTATGGGCGCAGACGCCGGCGCCCGAGCCCGAAGGGCCGACACGGCATCTGCCGTACGGCGACGACGCACGCACGACCCAGTTCGTCGGTGTGGACGACCTGGTGACCCAGGCCGGCGAGGAGCGCCACGAGCCGGACGCGTTCGCCCATCTCTTCCGCGACCAGCAGCAGAGCGGCCCTGCCCCCACGGGTCAGCCCTCCGTTCCCGGTCCGGCTCACGCCCCGACGCCCGGTCCGGGCCGCCCGGCCCACGAGGAGCCCGCACCCGCTCCGACGCCCGCGCCTGCCGCGAAGAAGGGCGGGCGGGCCTCCGGCCTGCTGAAGTCGAGCGCCGTGATGGCGGCGGGCACCATGGTGTCGCGCCTCACGGGGTTCATCCGCTCGGCGATGATCGTCTCGGCGCTCGGCCTCGCCCTGCTGGGCGACGCCTTCCAGGTGGCCTACCAACTGCCGACGATGATCTACATCCTGACAGTCGGCGGCGGCCTCAACTCCGTTTTCGTACCGCAGCTCGTACGTGCCATGAAGGACGACGACGATGGTGGCGAGGCCTACGCCAACCGTCTGCTGACCCTCGTCATGGTGATCCTCGGCCTCCTCACGGCGCTCGCGATGTTCGCCGCTCCGCTCCTGGTCCGGGCGCTGTCCGTGGGCGTCGCCAACAATGCTGCGGCCAACGAGACCGCGATCACCTTCACCCGCTACTTCCTGCCCTCCATCTTCTTCATGGGCGTCCATGTGGTGATGGGTCAGATCCTCAACGCGCGTGGCCGGTTCGGCGCGATGATGTGGACCCCGGTCCTCAACAACGTCGTCATCATCGTTACCCTCGGCGCGTTCCTCTGGGTCTACGGCAGCGCGGCAGACTCCGGCATGACGGTGGAGAACATCCCGCCGGAAGGCGAGCGGCTGCTCGGTATCGGCATCCTCCTCGGTCTCGTGGTCCAGGCCCTCGCGATGATCCCGTATCTGCGGGAGACCGGTTTCCGGCTAAGGCTTCGCTTCGACTGGAAGGGACACGGCCTCGGCAAGGCCGCGATGCTCGCCAAGTGGACGATCCTGTTCGTGCTGGCCAACCAGGCGGGCGCGCTCGTGGTCACACAGCTGGCCACGTCCGCGGGTATCGACTCCGCCGCCAAGGGCACCGGCTTCGCCTCCTACGCCAACGCCCAGCTCATCTGGGGCCTGCCGCAGGCCATCATCACCGTCTCGCTCATGGCCGCCCTCCTGCCGCGCATCTCGCGCTCGGCCGCCGAGGACGACACGGGTGCCGTTCGTGACGACATCTCACAGGGCCTGCGAACCACGGCGGTCGCCATCGTGCCGATCGCCTTCGGCTTCGTCGCGCTCGGTATCCCGATGTGCACGCTGATCTTCGGTTCCTCCGGCACCGGCGCGGCCACGAACATGGGCTTCATGCTGATGGCCTTCGGGCTCGGCCTGATCCCGTACTCCGTGCAGTACGTCGTCCTCCGCGCCTTCTACGCGTACGAGGACACCCGGACCCCGTTCTACAACACGGTCATCGTGGCCGCCGTCAACGCGAGCGCCTCCGCGGTCTGCTTCTTCGTGATCCCGGCCCGCTGGGCCGTGGTCGGCATGGCGGCCTCGTACGGTCTGGCGTACATGATCGGTGTCGGCGTCGCCTGGCGTCGGCTCAAGAAGCGGCTGGGCGGGGACCTGGACGGATCCAAGGTCATGCGGACGTACGCGCGGCTGTCCATCGCCTCGCTGCCCGCCGCGCTGCTCAGCGGCGCCGCCTGCTACGGCATCAGCCGGACCCTGGGGCAGGGCGTCGGCGGCTCGATGCTCGCACTCGTCGGGGGAGGAATCGTTCTGCTCGGTGTCTTCTACGTCGCCGCACGACGCATGCGCATCGAAGAGCTCAACTCGATGGTCGGTATGGTCCGGGGACGGCTGGGGCGCTGAGGCTGGGGTACGCGCACAACCATCGTCCGCCGACGCGTGTCGCTCATAGCGGCGGACTGTGGGCACAATTGGCTTTGGCGTCTCAGAGCGCTCAACGGATGGGGAGGCAGGAACGACGGTGGCGGAACGGAGCACGGCTGCCGTCGACGTGGCAGACAACAGCGGCGACGAGCCGCTGACCGCACAAGCGGACCAGTCCACGGCCGACGGGGAGGCCCAGAACCGGGAGCGGGACACGGAAAGCTCGGCGAGCGAAGAGGCACAGGGGAGCGGCGGTACCGAGAGCCCTTCGAAGACGACACCGCCCGAACTGCACAGCGGCCACAAACTCGCCAGGCGCTACCGCCTCGAAGAGTGCGTCACCCGTCTGGACGGTTTCAGCAGTTGGCGTGCCGTGGACGAGAAACTGCGCCGAGCGGTCGGGGTGCATGTGCTGCCCGCCGACCACGCGCGCGCTCGTTCCGTGCTGGCGGCGGCCCGCTCCTCGGCGTTGCTGGGTGATCCCCGCTTCGTCCAGGTGCTGGACGCGGTCGAGGAGAACGACCTCGTGTACGTGGTGCACGAATGGCTGCCGGACGCCACGGAACTGACGGCTCTGCTGGCCTCCGGTCCGCTGGAACCGCACGACGCGTACCAGATGGTCACGCAGATCTCCCACGCCATGGCCGCCGCGCACCGCGAGGGTCTCTCTCATCTGCGGCTCAACCCGAGCGCCGTGCTGCGTTCCGCCTCCGGGCAGTGGCGCATCCGCGGTCTCGCGGTGAACGCCGCGCTGCGCGGCATCGGCTCGGACACCCCGCAGCGTACGGACACCGAGGCGATCGGCGCCCTGCTGTACGCGGCGCTCACCCAGCGCTGGCCGTACGAGAACGACGCGCACGGCCTCTCCGGGCTCCCCAAGGGCGTCGGCCTCATCGCACCCGACCAGGTCCGGGCGGGCGTCCACAGAGGGCTGTCGGAGCTCTCCATGCGCGCGCTCGTCAACGACGGTGCCACCGCATCCCGCCACGAGTCCCCGTGCACGACGCCGGAGGAGCTGGTGAAGGCGGTCGGTGAGATGCCGCGTATCCGCCCGCCGGAGCCCACGTTCACCGCGCCGCCCGACTACCAGCGCACGACGTACCAGCAGGGGACGTACGGCCGTCAGGCCCCACACCCCGGCGCCACCCAGCCGATCCAGACCCCGCCGCCCCCGCTGCAGAGCCGGACCGGCAAGGCCCTCAAGTGGGCCGTCTCGGCACTGCTGATCGCCGCACTCGGACTCGGCAGCTGGCAGTTGGCCGACACGCTCATGAACCGGGCGGACCAGTCCAGCGACCCGGACACGAGCCAGACGACGGACGGCAACGACAAGGGCACCGACAAGGCCAAGCCGATCACGACCCTCAGCATCAAGGACGCCGCGGAGTACTACCCGGACGGCAAGCCCCAGCACGCGAACGACGCGGACCTGACGTACGACAACGACGCGTCGACGTACTGGCGGTCCTACTCCTTCACCGGCGGCCCCACGCTGGCGCCGTACAAGCAGGGCATCGGCATCGTCTACGACCTCGGCTCGGCGCAGGAGGTGTCGGCGGCCTCGATAGGGCTTTACTACGCCGGCGACCACACGACGGCCACGCTCTACGCGGCCGACTCCCTGTCGTCGTCCGCTCCGCTCAGCAGCATGACGAAGATCGCCACCAACAGGACGACCGGAACGGAACTGAAGATCTCCACGAAGAAACCGGTGAAGACCCGGTACGTTCTCGTCTGGCTCACGGATGTACCCAAGGCGGCCGGCGATCAGTACAGCAACCCCGGCTACAAGCAGGCGATCACCGATGTGAAGTTCACGGGCTGAGAGTTCATCGAGGGAGGGGGTCCGATGGCGCACAGCGCTGATCACAGCGGGGTAAGCGATCAGGATCTCCTCGCCCGGCATGTCGAAGGCGACCCCGACGCCTTCGGTGAACTCGTACGGCGGCACCGAGACCGGCTGTGGGCGGTGGCCCTGCGGACCCTGGGCGACCGCGAGGAGGCCGCCGACGCCGTCCAGGACGCTCTCGTGTCCGCCTATCGGGCCGCCCATACCTTCCGGGGCCAGTCGGCGGTCACGACCTGGCTGCATCGCATCACCGTGAACGCCTGCCTGGACCGCGCCCGCAAGGCGGCCTCCCGCAAGACGTCACCCGTCGACGACACCGAGCGCCTGGAGCAGCTCCTGGAGCCGCACGAGTCGGCTTCCGCTCCGGCTGAGCGCAACGATCTTCACCGCCAGCTGCTGGAGGCTCTGGGCACCCTGCCGCGGGACCAGCGGGCGGCGCTCGTGCTGGTGGACATGCAGGGCTACCCGGTGGCGGAGGCCGCGCGGATCCTCGATGTGCCGACCGGCACGGTGAAGAGCCGCTGTGCCCGTGGCAGAGCCAGACTTCTGCCGCTCCTGACCCATCTCCGTACGGATGGCGAGGGTGATGGCGGCAAAAAGTCGGGGCGTGGAAGGAACCGGGCGCAGGGGACATCCGTCCCACCCGCAGCGGGACCAGATGCAGGGCCAAGCGATTCAGCTGCTGTGAAGGGCGGAGGTGGGCGAGCGTGACATCCACGACCGACACGGCCGGGCACCCGGAAGTCACGGAGATCTCCGACCTCAGCGAAGGTCTGCTCCCCCCTTCCCGTACCGCGCATGTCCGCAGCCACCTGGACGAGTGCCCTCTCTGCGCCGACGTGTACGCCTCACTGGAGGAGATCCGCGGTCTGCTCGGCACCCTGCCCGGCCCTCCCCGCATGCCCGACGACGTGGCCGGACGGATCGATGCCGCCCTGGCCGCCGAGGCCCTTCTGAACGCCACGGCACCCGAGCACGAGACCGCCGAGGAACCTGCCGCCGCTGACGCCGCCCTCACGGCGGGGACCACGGACACCGCGCATGTTTCACGTGAAACATGCGCGGTGGATCGCCCCGCCGGTCGTCCACGCGCGTCCACCGGCCCGGGCCGGACACGTCAGAAGCGCCTCACGCGTCGTAGGACGGTCATCGGTGCCGTCTTCGCGATGGCGGCCCTGGGGTTCGGTGCCGTCCTCGTCCAGTCGAGCGGGGAGAACGAAGGCCCCTCGAGCGCGACCAGGACACCGGCCTCGGACACGTTCTCCGGCGTCAAGCTGGAGAAGCGGGTCGACGACCTCCTGAGCGAGACCGAGACCCGGAGCACGCCTGAGAAGGACGGCTTCGGCACTCAGGCGACCCCGGACAAGACCACCAACACCTTCGTCAAGATCGAAGTGCCCGACTGCATCGCGAAGGGCATCGGCGACACCACGGGCGCGATCGCTTCCGAGCCGGGTACCTACCGGGGAGCCGACGCATATCTCGTGCTGCTGCCCGACCGCTCCGACGACGCACGCGTCACCGCCTACGTGGTCGACGCCTCCTGTCTGGGCCAGGCTCCGAAGCCCGTCGGCGACGTTCTCCTGAAGGAGTCCTACGCTCGCCCCTGAGGACTGTCCCTCGCGCTGTGCCACCCCCTGGCATCCCTGTGCGGTGTCCCGTCTCCGTGTGCCCGGACACACCGGGAATGCACGCCCCTTAGGATCCGTTGGGTGGGGTGAGAGTTCCGAGTACAGCTCCCACCGGCAGTACGCAGCAGTCTCCAGAGACGAGGAATCAAGCCGTGAGCGACGTCCGAAACGTGATCATCATCGGCTCCGGGCCCGCCGGCTACACGGCGGCGCTCTACACCGCGCGCGCGTCGCTGAAGCCGTTGGTCTTCGAGGGCGCCGTCACCGCAGGCGGCGCGCTGATGAACACCACCGAGGTGGAGAACTTCCCCGGTTTCCGGGACGGCATCATGGGCCCCGACCTCATGGACAACATGCGGGCCCAGGCCGAGCGCTTCGGTGCCGAGCTCATCCCGGACGACATCGTCGCCGTCGACCTGAGCGGCGAGGTCAAGACCGTCACGGACACCGCCGGCACGGTGCACCGCGCCAAGGCCGTCATCGTCACCACGGGCTCCCAGCACCGCAAGCTCGGGCTGCCCAACGAGGACGCCCTCTCCGGCCGCGGAGTCTCCTGGTGCGCCACCTGTGACGGGTTCTTCTTCAAGGACCAGGACATCGCCGTGATCGGCGGCGGTGACACGGCGATGGAGGAGGCGACGTTCCTCTCCCGGTTCGCCAAGTCCGTGACCATCGTCCACCGCCGGGACACACTGCGTGCCTCCAAGGCGATGCAGGACCGCGCGTTCGCCGACCCGAAGATCTCCTTCGTGTGGGACAGCGAGGTCGCCGAGATCCAGGGCGACCAGAAGCTCGCCGGACTCAAGCTGCGCAACCTCAAGACGGGCGAGACCTCCGAGCTGCCGGTGACGGGTCTGTTCATCGCGATCGGCCACGACCCGCGCACGGAACTCTTCAAGGGCCAGCTCGACCTGGACGACGAGGGCTATCTGAAGGTGGCCTCCCCGTCGACCCGGACGAACCTGACCGGTGTCTTCGGCGCCGGTGACGTCGTCGACCACACATACCGCCAGGCGATCACCGCCGCCGGCACCGGCTGCTCCGCCGCCCTCGACGCCGAGCGCCACCTCGCCGCCCTCGCCGACGGCGACCAGGCCGCCGAGCCCGAGAAGACCGCCGTCTGACCCCCGTCCGCCCCACCGCACCAACCAGTTAGGAGCCCTCAGTGGCCGGCACTCTGAAGAACGTGACCGACGACTCCTTCGAGCAGGACGTCCTCAAGAACGACAAGCCCGTCCTGGTGGACTTCTGGGCCGCCTGGTGCGGTCCGTGCCGCCAGATCGCGCCGTCCCTCGAAGCGATCGCCCAGGAGTACGGCGACAAGATCGAGATCGTCAAGCTCAACATCGACGAGAACCCGGCCACGGCTGCCAAGTACGGCGTCATGTCCATCCCGACGCTGAACGTGTACCAGGGTGGCGAGGTCGCCAAGACCATCGTCGGTGCCAAGCCCAAGGCAGCGATCGTGCGCGACCTTGAGGACTTCATCGCCGAGTGATGTTTCACGTGAAACACAAAGGGGCCGACCCGAGCGGGTCGGCCCCTTCGTTTTAGAGCGGTCGCAACGCCGGCTCCTTCTGAACGGCTCCCAGAAGCCGGTCCAACGCCAACTCGACGTCCTCCTTCCAGGAGAGCGTCGTCCGCAGCTCCAACCGCAGCCGGGGATAGGTGGGATGGGGGCGAACCGTCTTGAAGCCCACGGCCGTCAGATGATCGGCGGGAAGGACACACGCCGGTTCCTTCCAGCGGGCGTCCCCGAACGCCTCGATCGCCTTGAAGCCCCGCCGCAGCAGATCCTTGGCTACCGTCTGGACCATCACACGGCCGAGCCCCTGGCCCTGGTAGCCCTGCATGATGAACGCGGTCATCAACTGGACCGCGTCGGGAGACACCGGACTCGTGGGGAACGCCGTCGCGCGGGGCACATAGGCCGGAGGCGCGTACAGCACGAAGCCCACCGGCACCTCGTCCACATAGACGACCCGGCCGCAGGACCCCCAGTCCAGCAGGACGGCGGAGATCCACGCCTCCTTCTCCAGGGCGGGGGTGCCCGCTCTTACCGCGGCCTCGCCGCTGACTGGGTCCAACTCCCAGAAGACACACGAGCGACAGCGCTTGGGAAGGTCCTGAAGGTTGTCCAGCGTGAGCGGTACGAGCTGACGCCCCATGAAGGCTGTTCCTCGCTTCCTTCGCCCGCAGCGTCGCGAGCGGCTGTCAGAGCGCTCCGCTCCCTGAGCAGGCTGCCGACGAATCCGCCGACCGCCCCCAGTCCCAGGCCTGCGGTCACCAGTCCGGAACGGCTCACGGTTCGCATGGGCCCGCCTCTCCACAAAAGACCCGCCAGGTCGATGCGCCATACCCGAACGCATCGTATCCACGATGCGATTGCCTAGATACCGCCTCAAAGCAAAGAGCGGGCTGTGTCCGGTATACATCGGACACAGCCCGCTCAGGCGGTCGACGAGCCGAAGGCCGTCCTTTCCTTCGGAGACTCAGGCCTCCGCGTCCTCCGAGTCGTCGTCCAGGAGACTCTTCTGGAGGGCGAGCTTCTCGCCCGGGGCGAGCGTGCTCAGAATGCGCTCAAGGTCCTCCGTGGACGCGAACTCCACGGTGATCTTGCCCTTCTTCTGACCAAGATCGATCTTCACTCGCGTCTCGAAGCGATCCGAGAGACGGGTCGCGAGCTCGCCCAGCGCCGGGGAGGGGACGGAGCCTGCTCGTGGCCCCTTGGACCGTCCCGAAGCCTTAGGGTGCGAACCCATGAGGGTGACGATCTCTTCGACGGCTCGAACCGAGAGTCCCTCGGCCACGATCCGGTGAGCCAGCTTGTCCTGCTCCTCCGAGTCGTCGACGGAGAGGAGCGCCCGGGCGTGCCCGGCGGAGAGAACACCGGCGGCCACACGGCGCTGGACCGGCGCCGAGAGCTTCAGCAGACGCAAGGTGTTGGAGACTTGCGGACGGGACCGACCGATACGGTCCGCCAACTGGTCATGCGTGCAGTTGAAGTCCTTGAGCAACTGGTCGTAGGCGAACGCCTCTTCCAGCGGGTTCAGCTGAGCACGGTGCAGGTTCTCCAGCAGCGCGTCCAGGAGAAGCTTCTCGTCGTCCGTGGCCCGCACGATCGCCGGGATCGCGTCCAGCTCGGCCTCGTGGCAGGCGCGCCAGCGTCGCTCGCCCATGATGAGTTCGTAGCGGGCCGGGCCCACCTGCCGAACGACGATGGGCTGGAGAAGGCCGACCTCCTTGATGGAGGTGACGAGTTCCTGGAGAAGGTCCTCGTCGAACACCTCGCGCGGCTGACGCGGGTTCGGGGTGATGGAGTCGAGAGGCAGCTCGGCGAAGTAGGCACCGACCGGTGCTGCGGGCAGCTCCGCCGCGCCGTTCGGCGACAACTCCTCTGTTTCACGTGAAACAGGCGGCAGAGTGGCCAACTTCGAGGCTGCCACCCCACGCTCCGGGGTGAAGACAGATGGCGCCGCCGGCGGTGCGGATGCGGGTGCTCCCGCTGCCGGCGATTCCTTCTCTCCTGTCGCGGCCGCGGGGATCAGTGCGGCGAGGCCACGGCCCAACCCCCTCCGTCGATCACTCACTGGATCCCCTCCACCACACTCGGATTGTTCTGAGCACCGATGTGGGCGTGCGTCGGGTCGTACCCCACGCCGACGCCCTTCAGTGCGATTTCTCGTGCTGCCTCAAGGTAGGAGAGGGCACCGCTCGATCCTGGATCATAGGTCAGCACCGTCTGCCCATAGCTCGGCGCCTCGGAGATACGGACCGAGCGGGGAATGCTCGTCCGCAGCACCTCCTCGCCGAAGTGGGTGCGCACCTCGTCCGCGACCTGGGACGCCAGGCGCGTCCGGCCGTCGTACATGGTGAGCAGGATGGTCGACACATGAAGGACGGGGTTGAGGTGCCCCCGTACCAGGTCGACATTGCGGAGCAGCTGGCCGAGGCCCTCCAGCGCGTAGTACTCGCACTGGATCGGGATGAGAACTTCCTGGCCGGCGACCAACGCGTTCACCGTCAGCAGGCCGAGCGAGGGCGGGCAGTCGATGAGGATGTAGTCCAGAGGCTGCTCGTACGCCTGAATCGCTCGCTGCAGCCGGCTCTCTCGTGCCACCAGGGACACCAGCTCGATCTCCGCACCGGCGAGATCGATCGTGGCGGGTGCGCAGAAGAGACCCTCTACATCGGGAACGGGCTGGACGACTTCTGCCAGCGGCTTGCTGTCGATCAGCACGTCATAGATGGACGGCACATCGGCGTGATGATCGATGCCCAGCGCGGTGGAGGCATTGCCCTGGGGGTCGAGATCGACCACCAGGACACGGGCACCGTGCAGAGCCAGCGAGGCGGCGAGGTTGACCGTCGTCGTGGTCTTCCCGACGCCGCCCTTCTGATTGGCGACCACCATGACTCTGGTCTGCTCGGGCCGAGGCAGACCTTCGCCGGCACGGCCCAGAGCCTCTACCGCCAGTTGGGCAGCACGACCGATGGGAGTGTCGTCCATCGGGGGCGGTGTTTCACGTGAAACATCCTCCCCCATCGACTCGGTACGGGGACCGGGGACCGGATCGGTCATCGGTCCCGCGATGTTGGCGTCGGACCGCAAGGATTCACTCTCCTCGACTTCAGGCTCGCAATGAACAGAGCCTCCCATGTCTTCGGGGTCGTGAACCAGTGAGGCCTGGCGTTCTGTGGAGAATTCCACCTCTGTGGAAAACTCCGTTACCTCTCCGAGTGACCCGAGAGGCTTCCGGTCGCGCGGTTCGGCCGCGGCGCGGCCACGGCTGATGATGCCGTGAAGCAGTGAGCGACGTTTCACGTGAAACACGATGCCTAGCGGCACACGCCCCGCTCGCGCGACACTCCGAGATGCGTAGGTTTGGAAGCTTGTGTGGAGTACTACTCGTCGTCAGGACGGATCAGCGAACGTCCAGATCAATGCCTAGCGGCGGCGACGTGCTCGCCCGGTCCGGGCCGCCTTCGCCCGCTTCGCCGCGAAGCGCACGCCACCCGGGCTCTCCCCGACCTCCACACGGACCACCGTGGACAGGGGATCGACCACACCTTCGCCGACATGGTGGATGGAGGTCTCCACCGCACCGAGCTTGCTGAGGGCCGTGGCAGCGCTCTTCAGCTCCTCCTCCGCGGTGTCGCCCTTGAGCGCCAGCATCTCTCCGTAAGGACGCAGCAGAGGGATACCCCACCCGGCCAATCGGTCCAGCGGGGCCACAGCCCGAGCCGTCACCACATGGACGGGCTGCAGCGTCCCGAGGACCTCTTCGGCCCGCCCCCGGACGACGGTCACATGGTCGAGGCCCAGGAGCTCGACGACCTCGGTCAGGAAGTTCGTGCGCCGCAGCAGGGGCTCTAGCAGCGTGATCTTCAGATCCTCCCGGACCAGGGCCAGTGGAATGCCGGGCAGGCCGGCACCGGAACCGACATCGCACACCGTCACCCCCTCGGGCACGACCTCGGAGAGCACCGCGCAGTTCAGCAGATGCCTCTCCCACAGGCGAGGCACCTCACGCGGGCCGATGAGCCCTCGCTGTACTCCCGCCTCAGCCAGGAGCTCGGCGTACCGGACCGCGTCCGCGTAGCGATCACCGAATACGTCGCGCGCCTGCTCGGGCGCAGGGGGGAGCTCCGCTGACTCCGTCACGGGGACCGTCCTTCCGTACCGCAAGAGCGCACTGGGCGCTGACATCAGAACAACAGGCTGACAAAGTTCGGCCCCGCCTGCGGGCAGACGGGGCCGGAGAAACGTACGGACCGAATCAGGCGGGCAGCACGACGACGAAGCGCTGCGGCTCCTCGCCCTCGGACTCGCTGCGCAGTCCCGCTGACTTGACCGCGTCGTGCACGACCTTGCGCTCGAAGGGCGTCATCGGCTTCAGCTTCACGGGCTCGCCGGTGCTCTTGGCCTCGGCTGCCGCCTTGGCGCCCAGCTCGGAGAGCTCGGCGCGCTTCTGGGCGCGGTAACCCGCGATGTCCAGCATCAGACGACTGCGGTCGCCGGTCTCTCGGTGCACGGCCAGGCGCGTGAGCTCCTGGAGTGCCTCGAGCACCTCGCCCTCCCGGCCGACGAGCTTGGTCAGATCGCGGCTGCCGGAGTCGCTGATGATCGAGACAGAGGCACGGTCGGCCTCGACGTCCATGTCGATGTCGCCGTCGAGATCGGCGATGTCCAGCAGACCTTCCAGGTAGTCCGCAGCGATCTCACCCTCCTGCTCCAGGCGGGTGAGGGTGTCGCCACCCTCGGAGGCGGTGGAGGTGGTGCCTTCCGTCACGGGATGGGCTCCTTCTTACTTCTTGGACGGGGACTTGGGGCGCTGCTGGCCCTTGCGCTGACCGGACTGGGCCTTGCTGCGGCCACCGGTACCGGACTTGGGCGCGGCCTTCTGGGCAGCGGCCGCCGGCTTGGTGTCCTCCGGCTTGGCGTCCTGGGGCTGGTCGGACTTGGTCAGCGAAGTGGGCTCGGTCTTCGGCTCGTCGTCGTCGGCGGTCTTCGCAGCACCGGACTGACGCTGGGCCTTGGTCAGGCGCTTGGGCTGCTGACGCTTGGGGGTGCCAGGTGTGGGCGTACCGTCCTCGGCCGTCGCGACGGCGGCGGCCTCGCTCTTGACCACGGTGCCGTCGCCCTGGGCCGCGAGGCCCTCCTTGCCCAGGCCGGTGATGAACTTCCGCTCGTGCTCGTTGCGGTCACGGCCCTTGGCGACGATCGCCTTGACGATGGCGCGCTCACGACGGTTGCGGGTCTTGCCGTGCCGCGTGACGTGCTTGAAGAGGCGCTCCAGGTAGGCGGCCTGGGCCTTGGAACCCGGGGTCGGATTGTTGTGGATCACGTACATCTGCTGGCCCATGGTCCACACGTTGGTGGTCAGCCAGTAGACGAGGACACCGACCGGGAAGTTGATGCCGAAGACAGCGAACATGATCGGGAAGACGTACATCAGCATCTTCTGCTGCTGCATGAACGGCGTCTTCACCGTGGTGTCGACGTTCTTCGTCATCAGCTGACGCTGCGTGTAGAACTGCGACGCCGACATCAGGACGATCATGACCGCGGTCACGATGCGGACGGTGGTCAGCGAGGCGTCGAGCGCGGCGACGTCCGCGGAGCTGTCGGTGAACTTCGCGGCCAGGGGAGCACCGACGATGTGCGCCTTCTGGGCACTCTGCAGCAGGCTCTCGTTGATGACACCGATGGTGTCGTTGTTCGCGATGCTGTTGAGCACGTGGTACAGCGCGAAGAAGAACGGCGACTGGGCCAGGATGGGAAGGCACGAGGAGAGCGGGTTGGTACCCGTCTCCTTGTACAGCTTCATCATCTCTTCGGACTGACGCTGCTTGTCGTTCTTGTAGCGCTCCTGGATCTTCTTCATCTCGGGCTGAAGCGTCTGCATCGCCCGGGTCGCCTTGATCTGCTTCACGAAGAGCGGGATCAGGCAGATACGGATCAGGATCACCAAGGACACGATGGACAGGCCCCAGGCCCATCCGGTGTCAGCGCCGAAGAGGGCGCCGTACACGCTGTGGAACTGGACGATGACCCAGGAGACAGGTGTCGTGATGAAGCTGAAGAGGCTGGCAATCGTGTCCACTAATCATGCTCCTTGGGCATGGGACGGGCTCTCGGCGGCCGGGCTCGAGGGAACGTGCCCCTCGGTGGCCGGTTCGGCGGCGGAGGACCCGCCCTTGCGTGCGCGCCACGTGCCACGCAACATCTCGTGCCACCGTGGACGCTTGCGCTGCGGGACATGGTCCACACCGCCGAGCGACCACGGATTGCACCGCAGGATGCGCCAGGCAGTGAGTGCCGTTCCCTTGATCGCACCGTGCCGGTCGATGGCCGTGTAGCCGTAGTGGGAGCACGACGGGTAGTACTTGCACACCGGCCCGAGCAGCGGACTGATCGTCCACTGGTACAGCTTGATCAGCGCCAGCAGCGGGTACTTCATCGTGCGCCCCCTCCCAGCAGCCGCCCTATGGCGGCATCCAGGTCTTGGGCCAGTTGTACGTGGTCGGCGTCACCCGCTCCGGGCAGCGCTCGTACGACTACCAGGCTACCGGGGGGGAACAGGGCGACTCGATCGCGCATCAGATGGCGAAGCCTGCGCTTCACCTTGTTGCGTACGACCGAACCACCGACGGCCTTGCTCACGACGAAACCCGCACGCGTCGGGGGAGCGCTCTCCCCAGGCGCGTGCGGGTCCGTGGCACCGCTACGTAGGTGAACGACGAGGAGTGGGCGTCCGGCCCGGCGTCCTCGTCGTACCGCGGTCGCGAAGTCCTCGCGCCGCCTCAGCCGATGCTCGGTAGGCAGCACGACGTCATGACCTGATCGGGATCAGGCGGACAGGCTGGCGCGACCCTTGCTGCGGCGGTTCGCGAGAATCGCGCGACCGGCACGGGTACGCATCCGCAGGCGGAAGCCGTGGGTCTTCGCGCGACGACGGTTGTTCGGCTGGAAGGTGCGCTTGCTCACTCGGGGGCTCCAGAAAGAAATCGGTGTTTGCGGGTGCCGTCCTGGCTGTCACCGTGCGCCCACGAGTAGCTCGTATAAACGCCCGAGTGCACCGCTGTCCGATCACCTGACGCGATCTGTGCCCATCGGAGGCAGGCGGCAGCAGCCATCGACAACTCGACCTGGTTACGGTACGCGCGGCTACGCCATCCGGTCAAACCGAAGGTCACAGGGAGACACTATCCACAGGCTGGGGACAACAACTTGAACCGTACCCGTCGCCGTGACTACCGTGACTGAACTCCGATTCGTTCCTTTTCCTTTGGCTGCTGGGCACCGACCCACCCACCAGCACCTCGTTTCGAGCGCCCCACCCGAGTTTCAAACCGACCTGTCCCAGAACCACACGTTCGTGGGACCTGTGAGAGAGCGTGCCCTGTGGCTGACGTACCTGCCGATCTTGCCGCAGTGTGGCCACGAGTACTGGAGAAACTCCTCGGTGAGGGCCGCGGTCAAGGCGTCGAGGTGAAGGACGAGCGCTGGATCAAGCGCTGTCAGCCGCTCGCTCTCGTCGCGGACACGGCGCTTCTCGCCGTCCCGAACGAGTTCGCGAAGGGCGTACTCGAAGGCCGTCTCGCGCCGATCGTCAGCGAGACCCTGAGCCGGGAGTGCGGCCGCCCGATCCGTATCGCGATCACCGTCGACAGCTCCGTCGGCGAGACTCCGCCCCCGCCGGCCCAGCGCCGTTTCGAGGAGCCGGAGCTCCCTTCCGTCCCGGCCCAGAGCCGCGACGGTTACGACAACAGGAACGCGTACGACGGCCAGGGGCGCGACGCCCGCGGCGGGTACGAGAACCAGAACACGTACGACGGCCAGAACGGATACGACGGCCAGGCCCGCGATCCCTACAAGGGGTACGGCCGGCATCGCGCCGACGACCGGGGTCCGGGACGCGGCGAACAGCTGGGCGGCGGGCCCGGCGACCAGCTGCCGCCGCCGCGCGCGGACCAGCTCCCCAACGGCCGCTCGGACCAGCTGCCGACCGCGCGCCCCGCGTATCCGTCCGAGTACCAGCGGCCCGAGCCGGGCGCCTGGCCGCGGCAGGACGACTACGGCTGGCAGCAGCAGCGGCTCGGTTTCCCGGAACGGGACCCGTACGCCTCGCCGTCGTCGGACTATCGCTCGCAGTCGATGGACCGGCCGCCGTACGACCAGCAGCGCTCCGAGTACGACCAGCCCCGCGGCGACTACGACCGGCCCGGTGCCGACTCCGACTACGCGCGGCCGGACCGGCGTGAGCGGCCCGAGCCGCCGCCGGGCTCGGGACATGTGCACCGGGGCGGCCCGGCGAGCAGCGCGCCCGGTCCGCTGGCGGCGCAGCCCGCGCCGGCGCCCGGTCCCGGCGAGCCGACGGCCCGCCTGAACCCGAAGTACCTCTTCGACACCTTCGTCATCGGCGCCTCGAACCGTTTCGCGCACGCGGCGGCGGTGGCCGTCGCCGAGGCGCCGGCGAAGGCGTACAACCCCCTCTTCATCTATGGGGAGTCGGGGCTCGGCAAGACGCACCTCCTGCACGCGATCGGGCACTACGCGCGCAGCCTCTACCCGGGCACGCGGGTGCGGTACGTGAGCTCGGAGGAGTTCACCAACGAGTTCATCAACTCCATCCGCGACGGCAAAGGCGACAGCTTCCGCAAGCGGTACCGGGAGATGGACATCCTGCTCGTCGACGACATCCAGTTCCTCGCGGACAAGGAGTCGACGCAGGAGGAGTTCTTCCACACCTTCAATACGCTCCACAACGCGAACAAGCAGATCGTGCTCTCCAGCGACCGGCCGCCCAAGCAGCTGGTGACCTTGGAGGACCGGCTGCGGAACCGTTTCGAGTGGGGTCTGATCACCGATGTCCAGCCGCCCGAGCTGGAGACGCGTATCGCGATCCTCCGCAAGAAGGCGGTGCAGGAGCAGCTCAACGCCCCGCCGGAGGTGCTGGAGTTCATCGCGTCCCGTATCTCGCGCAACATCCGCGAGTTGGAGGGCGCGCTGATCCGGGTGACGGCGTTCGCGTCGCTCAACCGGCAGCCGGTGGACCTCGGGCTGACCGAGATCGTCCTCAAGGACCTGATCCCGGGCGGCGAGAACGCGTCCCCGGAGATCACCGCCACCGCGATCATGGCCGCGACCGCCGACTACTTCGGGCTCACCGTCGAGGACCTCTGCGGCACCTCGCGCGGCCGTGCGCTGGTGACGGCCCGCCAGATCGCCATGTACCTGTGCCGCGAGCTGACCGACCTGTCGCTGCCCAAGATCGGCGCGCAGTTCGGCAACCGTGACCACACCACCGTCATGCACGCCGATCGCAAGATCCGTGCGCTGATGGCCGAGCGGCGCTCCATCTACAACCAGGTGACGGAGCTGACGAACCGCATCAAGAACGGCTGACAGAGAGCCGTCGTACGTCGCTGAGGGCGCCCCGGGACGAGTTCCCGAGGGCGCCTTCGGCGTTCCCGGGAGGCCTCGTCCGTCGCCGGGCCGTCATCAGCTGTTCGAATACCTGCCGCGTTACGGCCCCCCTCCACAGATTCGGGGACTTTTTCCCGTCCACACCCTGGGGACCGGGAAGTTATGCAGATCGTGTCCACAGGGCCGGTGGGCACGAGATCATCGAGGCAGGTCAGCCCCCTGTGGATTCGTGGACGAAAGATCTCCACAGGCTGTGGACGAAGCGGGGATCCACAGGCTGTGGACGGAGTTGTCCACCGACGACCCACAGGCTGAGGCCGGTTGTCCCCAGTGATCGTCGGCTTCTCCACATGCCTGTCCACTGTTCGGCAAGCCAACGCGCCTTCTCACCGTGTCGAGTGAAAGGCGTCACACGAAGTTGCCCGGTTGGGCTGTGGGAAAGACGGGTAAACCTGGGGACGCCGTTGGGGAGAAGTACCCCCGGGCTGTGCACGGTGTGTGCAGAACTTTCTGTTCTCCACAGATACCCCTGGTTGTCCACCGCCTCCACCCACAGGGTCGGTGGACAAAATTTGCCGCCTGAGCTGCGAAAACGGGGTTATCCACGGTTTCCACAGGCCCTACTACTACTCCCAACTAGAGAGAGCTGGGAATCCGTTTCGAAGTGGGTCCTGTGCACAACTCGCTCCGGGCTGCCCGACCGCGCCTCGTCACGACTTGACCCCGAGAGGCTCCGAGTGTCAGCGGTGTGCGTCAGACTGTTCCCCGGTGTCCTTCCCCTCACCAGACGCAGCGACACCGAGACAGACGACGAAGCCAGGCAGGGCGAGAAGCGCCGGCAACAGCAGGAGGCGGCAACAGTGAAGATCCGGGTGGAACGCGACGTACTCGCGGAGGCCGTGGCCTGGGCGGCGCGCAGCCTCCCGGCCCGTCCGCCGGCGCCGGTCCTCGCCGGCCTCCTTCTGAAGGCCGAGGAAGGCCAGCTGAGCCTCTCCAGCTTCGACTACGAGGTCTCCGCGCGGGTCTCCGTGGAGGCGGAGGTCGACGAGGAGGGCACGGTGCTCGTCTCCGGCCGCCTGCTCGCCGACATCTGCCGCGCCCTCCCCAACCGCCCGGTGGAGATCTCCACAGACGGTGTACGGGCGACGGTGGTCTGCGGCTCCTCCCGGTTCACCCTCCACACACTGCCTGTGGAGGAGTACCCGGCGCTGCCGCAGATGCCGAACGCCACGGGCACCGTCCCCGGCGAGGTCTTCGCCTCCGCCGCCGCCCAGGTGGCCATCGCGGCCGGCCGTGACGACACGCTGCCCGTCCTCACCGGTGTGCGCATCGAGATCGAGGGCGACACGGTCACGCTGGCCTCCACCGACCGCTACCGCTTCGCGGTCCGCGAGTTCCTGTGGAAGCCGGAGAACCCCGAGGCGTCCGCGGTCGCCCTGGTGCCCGCCAAGACGCTCCTGGACACCGCCAAGGCCCTCACGAGCGGCGACAGCGTCATCCTGGCGCTCTCCGGCTCGGGCTCCGGCGAGGGCCTGATCGGTTTCGAGGGCGCGGGCCGCCGTACGACCACGCGGCTGCTGGAGGGCGACCTCCCGAAGTACCGCACGCTGTTCCCGACGGAGTTCAACAGCGTGGCCGTCATCGAGACCGCCCCCTTCGTGGAGGCCGTCAAGCGTGTCGCCCTGGTCGCCGAGCGGAACACCCCGGTGCGGCTGAGCTTCGAGCAGGGCGTGCTGATCCTGGAGGCGGGCTCCAGCGACGACGCACAGGCTGTGGAAAGGGTCGACGCCCAGCTGGAGGGCGACGACATCTCGATCGCGTTCAACCCCACGTTCCTGCTGGACGGCCTGAGCGCCATCGACTCCCCGGTCGCCCAGCTGTCGTTCACGACGTCCACCAAGCCCGCGCTGCTCAGCGGCAAGCCGGCCGTGGACGCCGAGGCGGACGAGGCGTACAAGTACCTGATCATGCCGGTGCGGCTCAGCGGCTGACCGGCCGGACGCCTCCGCGGCCGGGCCGCCGGAGGTTGTCCACAGTGCTGCGGGGCCCGGTGGATCACCGGGCCCTCGGTGCGAAGCCGCAGGTCGGGGCGTACTTATGAGCGCGTATGCCCACAGGTGTGCGTGAGCGTCCGGGTTTAGGCTCGTGCGTGGGTACGCAGGTGCCCTCATGCCACGTCGCAACCTAAGGAACAACTGATGGAGCTCGGTCTCGTCGGCCTCGGCAAGATGGGCGGCAACATGCGCGAGCGGATACGCCGCGCTGGCCACACCGTCATCGGATACGACCGGAACCCGGATCTCGCCGATGTCCACAGCCTCGAAGAGCTTGTGGGCAAGCTCAAGGGCCCGCGGGTCGTGTGGGTGATGGTCCCGGCCGGTGCCGCCACCCAGTCGACCGTCGACGAGCTGGCCGAACTGCTGCAGCCCGGCGACGTCGTCGTGGACGGCGGCAACTCCCGCTGGACGGACGACGAGAAGCACGCCGAGGAGCTGGCGGCCAAGGGCATCGGCTTCGTCGACTGCGGTGTCTCCGGCGGCGTCTGGGGCCTGGAGAACGGCTACGCGCTGATGTACGGCGGCGACGCGGAGAACGTCGCCAAGGTGCGGCCGGTCTTCGACGCGCTGAAGCCGGAGGGCGACCTCGGCGCGGTGCACGCCGGCAAGGTCGGCGCCGGGCACTTCGCGAAGATGGTCCACAACGGCATCGAGTACGCCATGATGCAGGCGTACGCCGAGGGCTGGGAACTCCTGGAGAAGGCCGACTCGGTGACGGACGTCCGCGAGGTCTTCCGTTCCTGGCAGGACGGCACGGTCATCCGCTCCTGGCTGCTCGACCTGGCGGTGAACGCCCTCGACGCGGACGAGCACCTGGACGGACTGAAGGGCTACGCACAGGACTCCGGCGAGGGCCGGTGGACCGTGGAGGCCGCCATCGACCACGCCGTGCCGCTGCCCGCGATCACGGCCTCGCTCTTCGCGCGGTTCGCGTCGCGCCAGGAGGACTCTCCGCAGATGAAGATGATCGCGGCGCTGCGGAACCAGTTCGGCGGCCACGCGGTCGAGAAGAAGTAGCCCACGGCACCGAAGCCGAGAACGGCCAAGAACGAACACACGCCCGGTCGACGAGAAGTCGTCCACAGGGCCGCTCGGCGGTCCACAACCCTGGGGAGGTCGGCACCCGACCATGCACGTCACGCATCTGTCGCTGGCCGACTTCCGCTCGTACGCCCGGGTCGAGGTCCCGCTCGACCCGGGCGTCACCGCGTTCGTGGGCCCCAACGGGCAGGGCAAGACGAATCTGGTCGAGGCGGTCGGCTATCTCGCGACCCTCGGCAGCCACCGGGTGTCGTCGGACGCGCCCCTGGTCCGCATGGGCGCCGACCGCGCGGTGATCCGGGCACAGGTGCGCCAGGGCGAGCGGCAGCAACTGGTCGAGCTGGAGCTGAACCCGGGCAAGGCCAACCGCGCCCGCATCAACAGGTCCTCGCAGGTCAGACCGCGTGACGTCCTCGGCATCGTACGAACCGTGCTGTTCGCGCCCGAAGACCTCGCCCTGGTCAAGGGCGACCCCGGTGAGCGGCGGCGCTTCCTCGACGAGCTGATCACCGCCCGGGCCCCGCGCATGGCGGGCGTGCGCTCCGACTACGAGCGGGTCCTCAAGCAGCGCAACACGCTCCTCAAGACGGCCGCGCTGGCCCGCCGGCACGGCGGTCGCACCATGGACCTGTCCACGCTCGACGTATGGGACCAGCACCTCGCGCGCGTGGGCGCGGAGTTGCTGGCCCAGCGCCTGGACCTGGTCGCCGCGATCCAGCCCCTCTCCGACAAGGCCTACGAGCAGCTGGCACCCGGCGGCGGCCCGGTCAGTCTGGAATACAAACCCTCCTCTCCCGGCATCGTCGGCCACGCGCGCGAGGAGCTGTACGAGCAGCTGATGGCCGCCCTCGCCGAGAGCCGCAAGCAGGAGATCGAGCGGGGCGTCACCCTCGTGGGGCCCCACCGGGACGATCTGGTTCTCAAACTCGGTCAGCTGCCCGCCAAGGGATACGCCTCCCACGGCGAGTCCTGGTCGTACGCCCTGGCCCTGCGGCTCGCCTCGTACGACCTGCTGCGGGCCGAGGGGAACGAGCCGGTGCTGATCCTGGACGACGTCTTCGCCGAGCTGGACTCCCGTCGGCGGGAGCGCCTGGCGGAGCTGGTCGCGCCCGGCGAGCAGGTTCTGGTGACAGCCGCCGTCGACGACGACGTACCGGACGTACTGACGGGGACGCGGTACACCGTGTCCGACGGGACGGTGGAGCGGGCATGAGCGGATCCGAGGGAACCCCGAAGCCTCCCGAGCCCTCCGGCGTGGACCTCGCGCGCGTGGCGCTGCGCGCAGCGAAGGAGGCCGCACGCGCGCGTGGTGAGGCCACCCAGCAGAAGAAGCAGGCCAGGCGCGGCGGCGGGCTGCGCTCCGGCGCGCGTGCCGACGGCCGCGACCCGATGCCCCTAGGCCCCGCGATCAACCGTCTGATCACCGAACGGGGCTGGGAGACACCGGCCGCCGTCGGCGGGGTCATGGGCCGCTGGCCCGAGATCGTCGGTGACGACCTGGCCAGGCGGTGCGTGCCGGAGCGGTACGACGAGGACGAGCGGGTTCTGCACGTGCGGTGCGACTCGACGGCGTGGGCGACGAACGTGCGGCTGCTCGCTCCGCAACTGGTCGCCCGGCTCAACGAGGATCTCGGACACGGCACCGTGCGGCTGCTGAAGGTCCACGGACCCGCCGGTTCCACCCGTCGCTACGGGCCGCTGCGTGCCCCGGGCAGCACCGGGCCCGGCGACACCTACGGGTGACCGTCCTCACATTTCCGGGCGCTTCCGCACCCATGACCGGGGGTCCTCCGCCGCCCGGCGAACGGCCGTGCGCTCCGGCGCGCGCGTTCGCGTGCGGTTGCGAACATCGACCTGACCCGGGAGTAGCAAAGGGTTGACACCCGGAAGCGCTGAGTGCCGCTGTGAGCCTCTTGGAGCCCCGCTCCGCATATGGGGAGTCGGGAGAGACCGGTTCAGGGCGGCACATGCGGACTCAGGTACCGGCAAACCCCCATCACGGTCGGCGCTACCGGTAGACTGGAAGCTAATCCCGCCCCATTCGTGGGGACCGCTTCGGAAACACCGTTCACCACAGACAAAGGCTTCCACCGCAACATGCCGCAGCCGCTCCGGCAAACCCGCCGGGAGCCTGGCTTGTGCTGTGCCAGAAAGGGCGCTTCGTGGCCGATTCCGGCAACCCCAACGAGAACATCCCGTCCACCGGTGCCGGCGCCAACGGCGAGGTCACAGCCTCGTACGACGCCAGTGCCATCACCGTCCTCGAAGGGCTGGACGCGGTCCGCAAGCGGCCCGGCATGTACATCGGCTCGACCGGTGAGCGCGGCCTGCACCACCTCGTGCAGGAGGTCGTGGACAACTCCGTCGACGAGGCCCTGGCCGGCCACGCGGACACCATCGACGTGACGATCCTGGCCGACGGCGGTGTCCGCGTCATCGACAACGGCCGTGGCATCCCGGTGGGCATCGTCCCGTCCGAGGGCAAGCCGGCCGTCGAGGTCGTACTGACCGTCCTGCACGCGGGCGGCAAGTTCGGCGGCGGCGGCTACGCGGTCTCCGGCGGTCTGCACGGCGTCGGCGTCTCCGTCGTGAACGCCCTGTCCAGCAGGGTCGCCGTCGAGGTCAGGACCGACGGCTACCGCTGGACTCAGGACTACAAGCTGGGCGTCCCGACGGCTCCGCTGGCCCAGCACGAGGCGACGGACGAGCACGGCACGTCGGTGACCTTCTGGGCCGACGGCGACATCTTCGAGACCACCGAGTACTCCTTCGAGACGCTCTCGCGGCGCTTCCAGGAAATGGCGTTCCTCAACAAGGGGTTGACGATCAACCTCACCGACGAGCGCGAGGTGGCGAAGGCCACGACCGGTGCGGACGAGGCGGGTGCCGACGAGAAGGACGAGGTCAGGACCGTCTCGTACCACTACGAGGGCGGCATCGTCGACTTCGTGACGCACCTCAACTCCCGCAAGGGAGACGTGGTGCACCCGACCGTCATCGACCTGGAGGCGGAGGACAAGGACAAGAGCCTGTCCCTCGAGGTCGCGATGCAGTGGAACAGCGGTTACAGCGAGGGTGTGTACTCCTTCGCCAACATCATCCACACGCACGAGGGCGGTACGCACGAGGAGGGCTTCCGGGCCGCGCTGACCTCGCTGATCAACAAGTACGCGCGCGACAAGAAGCTGCTCCGTGAGAAGGACGACAACCTCACGGGCGACGACATCCGCGAGGGTCTGACCGCGATCATCTCGGTCAAGCTCAGCGAGCCGCAGTTCGAGGGCCAGACGAAGACCAAGCTGGGCAACACGGAGGCGAAGACCTTCGTGCAGAAGGCGGTCTACGAACACCTCAACGACTGGCTGGACCGCAATCCGGTCGAGGCCTCGGACATCATCCGCAAGGGCATCCAGGCGGCCACCGCACGCGTGGCGGCCCGTAAGGCCCGTGACCTCACGCGTCGCAAGGGCCTGCTGGAGACGGCGTCGCTGCCGGGCAAGTTGTCCGACTGCCAGTCGAACGACCCCACCAAGTGCGAGATCTTCATCGTCGAGGGTGACTCCGCCGGTGGTTCGGCCAAGTCCGGCCGCAATCCGCAGTACCAGGCGATCCTCCCGATCCGCGGCAAGATCCTGAACGTCGAGAAGGCGCGGATCGACAAGATCCTGCAGAACCAGGAGATCCAGGCACTGATCTCCGCCTTCGGCACCGGGGTCCACGAGGACTTCGACATCGAGAAGCTGCGCTATCACAAGATCATCCTGATGGCGGACGCCGACGTCGACGGCCAGCACATCAACACCCTGTTGCTGACCTTCCTGTTCCGCTTCATGCGCCCGCTGGTCGAGGCCGGACACG
Organism: Streptomyces sp. NPDC001868; assembly: GCF_040297125.1. NCBI lineage: Bacteria > Bacillati > Actinomycetota > Actinomycetes > Kitasatosporales > Streptomycetaceae > Streptomyces > Streptomyces sp. NPDC001868. Next base: position 27,887 of record NZ_JBEOYO010000010.1, read on the forward strand.
TGTTCCTGTCCCGTCCTCCGCTGTACAAGATCAAGTGGGGCCGGGACGACTTCGAGTACGCGTACTCGGACCGTGAGCGCGACGCCCTGATCGAGCTGGGCCGGCAGAACGGCAAGCGGGTCCGCGAGGACTCGATCCAGCGCTTCAAGGGTCTCGGCGAGATGAACGCCGAGGAACTGCGCATCACGACGATGGACCAGGAGCACCGAGTCCTCGGTCAGGTCACGCTCGACGACGCCGCGCAGGCCGACGACCTGTTCTCGGTCCTGATGGGCGAGGACGTCGAGGCGCGCCGCGCCTTCATCCAGCGCAATGCCAAGGACGTCCGCTTCCTCGACATCTGAGTCGGTCTCAGCTGACCGCGCCAGAAAGGATCTTCACCAGCAATGACCGACGAGACACCTCTTCCCCCCACAGGTCCGAGCACTCCTGAAGAGGGCGAGATCGCCCTGCGCGTCGAGCCCGTCGGGCTCGAGACCGAGATGCAGCGCTCGTATCTCGACTACGCGATGTCCGTCATCGTGTCGCGCGCGCTGCCCGACGTACGGGACGGCCTCAAGCCCGTCCACCGCCGGGTTCTCTACGCGATGTACGACGGCGGTTACCGGCCCGAGAAGGGCTTCTACAAGTGCGCCCGCGTCGTCGGTGACGTCATGGGCACCTACCACCCGCACGGCGACTCCTCGATCTACGACGCGCTGGTCCGTCTCGCGCAGCCGTGGTCGATGCGGATGCCGCTGGTGGACTCCAACGGCAACTTCGGTTCCCCGGGCAACGACCCGGCCGCGGCCATGCGGTACACCGAGTGCAAGCTGAAGCCGCTGTCCATGGAGATGGTCCGTGACATCGACGAGGAGACCGTCGACTTCACGGACAACTACGACGGCCGCAACCAGGAGCCGACGGTTCTGCCGGCGCGCTTCCCGAACCTGCTGATCAACGGCTCGGCGGGCATCGCGGTCGGTATGGCGACGAACATCCCGCCGCACAACCTCCGTGAGGTCGCGGCCGGCGCCCAGTGGTACCTGGAGAACCCCGAGGCCTCCCACGAGGAGCTGCTCGACGCCCTGATCGAGCGCATCAAGGGCCCGGACTTCCCCAGCGGTGCTCTGGTGGTGGGCCGCAAGGGCATCGAGGAGGCGTACCGCACGGGCCGTGGCTCGATCACGATGCGCGCGGTCGTCGACGTCGAGGAGATCCAGAACCGCCAGTGCCTGGTGGTCACCGAACTCCCCTACCAGGTCAACCCGGACAACCTCGCGCAGAAGATCGCCGACCTGGTGAAGGACGGCAAGATCGGCGGCATCGCGGACGTCCGCGACGAGACGTCCTCCCGTACGGGGCAGCGCCTGGTCATCGTCCTGAAGCGGGACGCGGTCGCCAAGGTCGTCCTGAACAACCTCTACAAGCACACCGACCTGCAGACGAACTTCGGCGCGAACATGCTGGCGCTGGTGGACGGCGTACCGCGGACCCTGTCCCTGGACGCGTTCATCCGGCACTGGGTGACGCACCAGATCGAGGTCATCGTCCGGCGTACGCGCTTCAGGCTGCGCAAGGCCGAGGAGCGCGCGCACATCCTGCGTGGCCTCCTGAAGGCCCTGGACGCCATCGACGAGGTCATCGCGCTGATCCGGCGCAGTGACACCGTGGAGATCGCGCGTGAGGGCCTGATGGGCCTTCTGGAGATCGACGAGATCCAGGCCAACGCGATCCTGGAGATGCAGCTGCGCCGCCTGGCGGCCCTGGAGCGGCAGAAGATCGTCTCCGAGCACGACGAACTCCAGGCGAAGATCCGTGAGTACAACGAGATCCTGGCCTCGCCCGTGCGTCAGCGCGGCATCATCAGCGAGGAACTCGCCGCGATCGTCGAGAAGTTCGGCGACGACCGGCGCTCCAAGCTGGTCCCCTTCGACGGTGACATGTCCATCGAGGACCTGATCGCCGAAGAGGACATCGTCGTCACGATCTCGCGTGGCGGTTACGTCAAGCGCACCAAGACCGAGGACTACCGCTCGCAGAAGCGCGGCGGCAAGGGCGTACGCGGCACGAAGCTCAAGGAAGACGACATCGTCGACCACTTCTTCGTGTCCACGACCCACCACTGGCTGCTGTTCTTCACCAACAAGGGCCGCGTCTACCGGGCCAAGGCCTACGAACTGCCGGACGCCGGACGTGACGCGCGTGGACAGCACGTCGCCAACCTGCTGGCCTTCCAGCCGGACGAGGCGATCGCCGAGATCCTCGCGATCCGCGACTACGAGGCCACGCCGTACCTGGTGCTCGCCACCAAGGGCGGTCTTGTGAAGAAGACGCCTCTGAAGGATTACGATTCGCCCCGTTCGGGCGGTGTCATCGCGATCAACCTCCGTGAGAAGGAGGACGGTTCCGACGACGAACTGATCGGAGCCGAACTCGTATCGGCAGAAGATGACATCCTTCTGATCAGCAAGAAGGCACAGTCGATCCGCTTCACGGCGACGGACGAGGCACTGCGGCCCATGGGCCGTGCCACCTCGGGTGTCAAGGGCATGAGTTTCCGTGAGGGAGACGAGCTGCTCTCGATGAATGTTGTTCGACCCGGTACGTTCGTGTTCACTGCCACAGACGGCGGGTACGCGAAGCGGACCGCCGTCGACGAGTACCGCGTCCAGGGTCGCGGCGGCCTCGGTATCAAGGCCGCCAAGATCGTCGAGGACCGGGGTTCGCTCGTCGGCGCGCTGGTGGTCGAGGAGACCGACGAGATCCTCGCCATCACGCTGTCGGGCGGTGTGATTCGTACGCGAGTCAACGAGATCAGGGAAACCGGCCGTGACACCATGGGCGTCCAACTGATCAACCTGGGCAAGCGCGATGCCGTGGTCGGCATCGCTCGTAACGCCGAGGCGGGGCGAGAGGCGGAGGAGGTCGACGGCGGCGACGCCGTGGACGAGTCCGTCGAGGGTGCTGTGTCGACCGGTACGGACGAGGGTGAGGCGCCCTCGTCCGAGTAGCACGAGGAGTGAGTCAGCGTGAGCGGAGCCACGGGCGCCGGATCGTCCGGTACTTCGGCCGGCAATTCGACCGGGTCGGAGGCGGACGGCGGCGGCCGTGGCTCCGCCGCGCGTGCGATGGACACGCACACGACCCAACTGAAAGCGATCAAGCCGAGTGCGACCGATTCGGCCACGCCCTCGCCCGAGAAGCCTGGACCCCAGGGGGGAACCGTGACGGACACCCGTGGTCCGCAGACCCAGCAGCCCGCGCCGGGCACCCCGGCCGCGGCGCCGGGCGGGCCCGGCCGCAAGGCTCCGGCGCAGCCTCAGCCCCCGGCTCAGGCCCACGCACAGGCTCCGGCCCAGGCGGGTGGTTCGGCACTGCCCGGTGAGCGGCAGTCGCAGCAGCAGTCCGGTCCGTACCACCCGCCGCAGGCCTACCAGCCGACTCCGGAGGGCTCGTCCCGCAAGCCGCGTACGGGAGCGCGCACGACGCCTCGTACGCGCAAGGCGCGGCTGCGGGTGGCCAAGGCCGACCCGTGGTCCGTGATGAAGGTCAGCTTCCTGCTCTCCATCGCCCTCGGCATCTGCACGGTCGTCGCGGCCGCGGTGCTGTGGATGGTCATGAACGCGATGGGTGTCTTCTCCACGGTCGGCGCCACCATCTCCGAGGCCACCGGCTCGAACGAGTCCAACGGATTCGATCTGCAGTCGTTCCTGTCCCTGCCGAACGTGCTGATCTTCACCACGGTCATCGCGGTCATCGACGTCGTCCTCGCGACCGCCCTCGCCACCCTCGGCGCGTTCATCTACAACCTCTCCGCGGGCTTCGTGGGCGGCGTCGAGCTGACGCTCGCCGAGGACGAGTGAGCACGGTCACGACCTAGGGGAATCGCCTACGGGGACGGCGCCGAACGCCGTCCCCGACGGTGTGCCCCACCGCGTCACGGACCCCCTCCGGGTATCGATTTTGGGACTCCCCACGTCGTGCGCTAATCTTCAGGAGTCAGCGCGCGGGACACACACCGCAGAGCGCGGCGGGGCTATAGCTCAGTTGGTTAGAGCGCATCCCTGATAAGGATGAGGCCACAGGTTCAAATCCTGTTAGCCCCACCAGCCAAAACACCACCTGCTCTTTGAGTAGGTGGTGTTTTGACATCTACGGCTGACATCAGCCGATGATTTGATCTTCCAGTAGCTCGGCGAGCATCTCGGTTGCTTCGCGTTGGTCGGAGCCGACTACGTGTGTGTAGACGTCCATGGTCATGCTGATCTGGCTGTGCCGGAGGATCGTCTGAGCCACCTTGGGGTGCACCTTCAGGAAGGCGAGCAGGGTCCCGCAGGTGTGCCGAGCGAGCCGAACTGTGATCCGACGCACACCGGCCCGCTTCACGAGGGCGTTGAAGGCTCGGGAGAAGCCCACCGGATCGGTCAGCCCGCCGCGCTCCGAGGAGAAGATCACGTCATGATCCGGCTCTTGCCCCCAGGAGTCCCCAACGATCTGCCGTTCCAGATCTTGCAGTACCCGACGCTCTTCCAGGGCGCGGGCGCAGAACTCCGGAAGCGGCAGCACGGCCGTCGAGGAATCGGTCTTGAGGTCCTTGAGGATCAGTCCCACGCCCTTCTCCCGCTGCACCTGCTTGGTCGGGGTGAACTGCCGGTTCTCGAAGTCGATGTCTTGCCAGCGAAGGCCCAGCACCTCGCTCCGACGTAGCCCGAGGACGAGGATCAGAACGCAGGCCGCGTAGAAGCGGTGAGCGCGGGCAGTCCGCAGGAAGCTGATTGCCTCACGCGCGCTCCAGGCCCTTCCCTTGTCCTTGCTGACCTTGGGCATGTCGACCAGGAGCGCGACGTTGCGCGTCAGCAGCTCCTCACGCATGGCGCGGTTGAGCGCGTTCCGGAGCGTGCGCAGCACCTCGAAGCGGGTAGCCGCGGGAACCTTCTCGCGCGTCAACGCGGCCATGCACGTGCGGATCTGTGCTGGCGAGAGCTTCACCATGGGCTTCTTGCCGAGGTGAGGCACGAGGTAGAGCCGCACCTTCGACTCGTACTTGACGTAGGTGTTGTGCTCGCGATCCGGCTTCACGATGTGCTCAAGCCAGTAAGCCAGCCACTCCCCGAGACTCCAGGACCGGGACGGCATCGGGATGCCGTTGCGTTCCTGGTCTTGGAGCTTGCCGAGCTTTTCGTTGGCTTCGTCCCAGGTGGAGCCATAGACGTACTTCCGGACCCGGTTGCCGTCGGTGTCGGTGACGTAGGCGGCACCCTGGTAACGGCCGTCCTTGCGCTTGGCGATCGTTCCGCCGCCGTTGGGTCGACGCTTGGCCATCAGCCGGCCTCCCTCATCCGATCGACGATGAAGGTCCGTACAGCATCGGCGGGTATGCGGCGGCAGCCGTCGACCTTGATGGAGACGAGACGGCGCGTGCGGATCAGGTCGTAGACCTTGGTCCGGCCCATCCTGAGCTTCACCATGACCTCCGGCACGGTCAGCAGATCCGGGATGGCGGTGGTCATGCGTCGGCTCCTTCAAGGTCGAGTTGGTTGTGCCGTTCTTCGCGGGCGGTTTCGCGGTTGAGTTGGATGTCCCGGCGGATGGTGGCCGCGAGCCAGGATTCGCCGGGGGTATAGCCGTGGCCGGCGTAGGTCCAGTGGGCGAGCGTGAGTGTGGTTGCTTCCGGGGTGTCGTCGGGGTCGGGCAGACCGAGGGCCGCGCGGTGCTGGGCAGCGCGGTAGTCGGCCCGGACCTGGCGGAGAGCGCCGAGGGTGGTGGAGTAGCGGCGGGACTTGGTGGAGAAGTGGCCCCGGAAGCCGAGCATGTGAGCCCAGTCCCGGAGCTTGCGATCCGGGTAGAGGGCGTGCAGGTCTAGGCACGCTTCGATCAGTCGGCGGGGGTGGTCGGGCACGCCGAGGAGGACGAGGGCTTCCTTGTTGCCGATCCGGCGGTCCACGGTGCCGGTGGTCTCGGCCGCCTTCGTGGCGTACTTCGCGACGTACGAGGCCACGGCCTGTTCTGTGATCTCTTCGCCGTGGCCGAAGGCGCCGATCGGCTGTACATCGAGCTGGGTGCCCCATCGCAGCGTGCGGGCCGGCTCGATGCGCGCTGGCTGGTCGGCGTTCGGCTGGTGGCGGGCCGGGGGCACGTCGACAGCGACGCGGGCGGCGGCAGCGTGGATTGCGTCGGTGAGCAGGTCGACGCTGGCCCAGGCCGGGGGCGGGGAGTCGGGCCCGTCCGGTCCGTCGAAGCGGATCACCGCATGGAAGTGCACGGCCCCGCGCTTCTGGTACTCAGCGACCTTGCCGAAGGACAGCCGGGACTGTTCGCGGGCGGCTTTCTGCGTGAGGCCGGCTCGCTTGGCGATCTCGCGGCGGAGGTAAATCGTGAAGTAGCGCCACAGGTCGGAGGCGTGGTTGTTCCACAGCACCGCGCCCGCGTAGTCGTACGAGGCCGCGTCGAGGGCGGTGCCGAGTTCGGGCGCGTCTTCGGGGTGCCGGGTGCCGCAGCGGCAGGGCTGGTTGCCGGGGCGGTTGTGGACGGGGCCGAAGGAGGGGGCTGTGAGGGTGGCGAAGACGCGGGGGTGTTCGCGCACGGTCTCGGGGGTGCCTTTGACGGGGTCGCCGGTCAGGCCGGCGCGGATGAGGTGGTAGGTGTCGCCGGCGTAGGTCCAGGCGCAGGCCGGGCAGCGTGAGGCACGGCGGTTGCCGCAGGCGATGCGGAGCATGCCGCCCGGCTCGGTGTCGGTGGAGTAGGCGTGCAGAATCGTGCGCGTGCTCGGGTCTATCGTCTTCGTGCCGCCCATCAGCCGGATGGGGTCGGAGCAGCCGCCGGTACGGCGGATCTGCTCATTCCAGCGGTCGAAGTCGGCCGAGCCGGCCACCCTCAGCACGTCGGCGAGGGTGGCCGGGTCGAGACCCGCCAGGGTGGCGGTGTCGGTCACGCAGCCACCCCCAGCCGGGAGGCGAGGAAGGCACGGCCGATCAGCTCGGTGTAGGCGGGCGGGATGCACTCGCGGATGCCGTCGCGGTTCATCCACGGCACGCCCATCACGCGGCGGGCGTGGTCGACGCCGGAGAAGTTGCCGATGAACTGGCCGAAGTGGCCGGGCGGGACGGGGCGGCCCATCTTGGCCTGCGGGGCCGTGTGCCGGGGGTGGCGGGGCTGGACGAGGGAGAAGCCGCCGCCGGTTTCGAAGTAGCGGTGCCGGTAGGTGTCCAGGCCGAACATGGGCCCGCACAGCAGCACGGGCGTGCGGAGCTTGGGCAGCGCGCCGCGCACGTTCTCGATGACGAAGGGCCGTCCGGTCGCTTCGAGGGCGGCGCGGGTCGGCGCGATCAGGTCGGGGTGGGCGTTGCCCTGGAGACGCTGGCAGTCGCTGTCGAACTGGCAAGGCGGGGAGGCGTGAATGAAGTCGAACCCGGCTCCGTGCTCGCGGACGTAGTCGAGCGCGTCCGCCTGGACGAACCGGTACGGGTAGCGGGGCTGCGGGACGAGGTCGACGCCAGTGACGTCAAGGCCGGCGTCCTCGTACCCCTTGGCGGCGCCGCCCTGGCAGCAGAACAGGTCCAGGACCCGAAGCGAGGCGGTCATCACTTGCCCCCCTTGCGGTGGGCGGGGCCGTGGTTGTCGGTGTAGTCCTGGACGAGGGCCTTGACGTCGTTGTCGCCGTTGGCGTGGTCCTCGGTGCCGCAGCCGCCGCACACGTAGTCGCCCTGGGAGCGGCTGTACTTGGTGCTGGCCTTGACGCGCAGGCCGGGGCTGTCCTCGGTGGGCGTGAGGTCGGCGGGGAGTTTGCGGAACATCCCGGTCACCGCCGGGTCTTCGCGGAGGCGGACGCGGGGAGGTTGTGGCCGGTGCCCCGGCAGACGTTGCAGACGACGCTGAGCAGGACGCGGGAGTCGTCGGAGTGGCGGGCGCCGGTGGTGATCGAGACGACGGGGAAGCCGTCGCAGTTGCGGCAGACCGGACGGTTCGGGACGCGGGAAGGCATGATGAAGGTAGCCCTTTCGGATCGGGAGATCGGGAAGTGGTGGAGCCGTCCGGGGCGGCGGAAACTTGGCGGTTGAGGCCGCCCCGGAGGGTGTTACTTGCCGAGCGCGCGAGACGATCCCTTGCGCTTGGCGGTGCGGCTGAGCGTGTAGGTGATGCCGCAGGTCGCCGACAGGACCGAGACGAGCGACGCGGCGATGACCTGGGTGACGTACGCGATGACCAGCAGCACGACCACGGAGCCGGCGGTGATGACGAGGGTCAGCACGATCGGACCCTTGTAGGAGCGCGGGGCTTCCTGCACGATCACGACCTTGCGCACGTCGGTGCCGGGCGGGATCTGCTGGTAGACGTGGGCGGGGATGTGTCCGGCGCGGCGCTGTTCGTCGGGCAGTCGCATCGGGGTACCCCCTCTCAGGCCGTGCAGCGGTGGGTGCGGGCGGCGAGTTCGGCCGCCGACCGGTCGCCGTATTCGGACGAGAAACCGCACTTCGGGGCGGTGCACGCGGCCGTGTGCTTGGTCTGGCCGCGCCCGTTGTAGAAGGAGCCGACCTTGACGGGACCGATGCGGATCACGTCGTAGAAGGTGTTCGGGCGGCGGGACATGGGTGAACCTCCTTGTCTGTCAGGCGAGTTGGGCGGCGATTGCGCCGGCGAGGTCGTCCGGGATGCCGAGGCGGGCGCGCAGGGTGGCGGTGTCGATGTCGGTACCGGTGCGGGCGCGGTGGTCGGTGGCGACCTTGCGGGCGTGGTCGACCAGCGCCGGAGGCACGACCGGGGCGTTCACGGCGGGGACCGGTTGAGCGGCGGGCAGTTCCGGCACGGACGCCGGCTCAGGCGCCGGGACCGGGGCCGGGGCGGGCGGTTCGTCGCGGACCGTCTCGACCTCGACCGGAGCCGGCTCCTCACCGGCCGCCGCCGGGGCGGAGGGCACGTGGTCGACGGTGGGGGCGTGGACGAGGAGCGTGCCGCCGAGGAAGGCCAGCGCGGGCCAGCCAGCCACGAGGATGCGCAGCCAGGCCGGGACCGCGTTCAGGTCGAGGAGTCCGGCGGTGGCGACGTTGGCCCCGAGGGAGGCGGCCAGGGCGATCACGAACCAGGTCCAGGCGGCGCGGTCGCGGCGGGCGGTGCGCAGCCGGCGCCACGCGGCGACGAGGAGCAGGTCAACGCTGATCGGGTAGGCCCATGCCTTCCAGCCGGACTGTCCGGCCGCTTCGGCGAGGTCGTGCAGGTGGGCGAAGGACAACGCCCCGGCGATCACGGCCTGTACGAGTACGGCGTCCGGGCGGATCGAGCGGGTCACAGTCTTCACCTCCTTCGCGGGATGTCGGGCCGGGGCAGGGCGGGGAGCAGGTGTCCGGCCGCCCGGCCCCGGGCAGGGGTTCAGTCGTCGGCGGGGATCTCGCCGGCACCCAGGCAGTTCAGGCACAAGCCGGTCTGCTGACCGACCGCCCGCTGCTTGCGTCCGACGCGGACCGTGCGGGAGACCTCACCGGTACCGCCGCACGGCGAACAGGGCTTGGTCTGCGGTTTCGCGGGTTTGCGGGCCATGAGCGATCTCCGTTCGGTTTTCGGCATGGCGCGGGTAGGGACATGGCGCGGGAGCGGTCACGCCGACCGTGGAGCAGGGGGTGTTACTCGGCGCTGAGCTGCGGCTGTACCAGCGGCGGCACGGTCGGCATCGGCGGCACGACTAGCGGCGGCGGGGTCATCCGGGCGACCGGCTTGAACGGCGCCAGGAACGGCAGATCGGGGGTGAGGTGGGCGAACTGGCGGCAGACGGCAGCCGCTTCGGCCGGGGTGATCTCGGGGGTGCGGATGCGGGACCAGCCGCCGGAGGTGTCGCCGGCCACCGCCGTACCGGGACGGTTGGCAGCGATGCCGGTGGCCGCCACGACCGCGTCCGGGGAGATGTCCGACAGCCCCATCTCGGCACTGGCCTTGTCGTTGACACGGTGCACCACACGCCCGGTGAGCTGGGCCCGCAGAGCGGTTGCACCACGACCGAGGTCGGAGCCGAACCGCTGCCCGCACACCTCCAGGAAGATCCCGATCGCACGGGCCATCTGACCCAGCCGCACCAGTTGCATGACCGTGCGGTCGCGGGCTGGCTCATCCTTCTTGGAGATCACCAGGAACAGTTCCGCGATCTCGTCGATCAGCACCACCAGCGGCACCGGCCGAAGACGCTCGGGCAGCTCCCACAGATCCGACACCCCGTGCAGGGCGAGGAGGTCGAAGCGCTCTTCCATCTCGACGACCAGCGCGTCTATCAGCCGTGCGGCATCTTCCGGGGTGGTGACCAGCGCCGACAGCCGGGGCGCGTAGCGGCTCTGCTCCACACCGCGCTTGCAGTCGATCCCGATCAACCCCACCGGCAACTGCGCGAGCCCCTTGATCAGACTGCGCTGATAGACCGACTTCCCCGACAGCGTGGCCCCGAGCGTCAGCGCCATCGGAACCGCGCGGTAGTCACGCTCGAAGACCGTTCCGTCCTCCCGCAGCGCGACCGGGACAACCAGATCACGGGACCGGGCCTTGCGCGGCAGACGGACCCTGTTGAGCACGTCGTAACCGGTCATCCGCAGCTCGACATAGCCCGGCTTGATCTCCGCCACCGACACCGAACGGACACCCCAGGCGTGACGCAGGCGCTCGGTCGACGCGGCGATGTCAGCGGGCTCCAAGCCGGCGGGGAGACGGAGCGTCACCCGCAGACCGGTCGAGGTCGGGGCAACCCGGCGGACCTTCGGCGGCACCGGCCGAACCTCCTGGCGGGCCAGGTTGCGGGCCACGAAGGCGCGGAAGCGAGACGGCTGCACCGTCAGCCCGCACACCTCCATGGTCGAGCTGTAGGTCCAGGTGAACCGGCCCCAGGTGACCGGCAGACCGACCAGCGACCAGTACGCACGGGGAGCGCGTGCCTTCGCGTAGCCGAGCCCGCCGGCACCAGCGGCCACGGTCCCGAGTTCCACCCAGGGGGACAGGTCGGCCATGATCAGGCCGCCGAGGTGACCGCGACCGCGCGGAACGAGATCCCGTGCCGCTTCTGGCCGTTGAACTCGTTCTCCCAGTCACGCGCCTTGAGGCCGATCACCCGCACGGGCATGCCCGGCGCCAGGCCCTCGGGGAGACCGGTCTCCGGCACGGTCACCTGGTAGAGGTTGCCCTCACCCTCGTCCGAGACCAGCAGGCCCACGGTCGACAGACCCGCGTTGGTCTCGCGGTCCACGGCCCGTTCCCCGGTCTTCTTGTTGACCATCTTCGGTTCGGGCGCGGTCGCCACGAACACCACGGCGGTCGAGAGGTCGATTTTGAAGGACGGCATTATGGAGTCTCCCTTTGAGGGACAGGCCCCGGGCTGCGTTGTGATCTTGGCGGATGGCACGCAGTTCGGGGCCGCTTGTGTTCCGACACCACCGAAGCTACTCGCAGAAAAACTGCGAGTCAACAGAAAAGCTGCGACTAGTAGGAGAACTCCGAGTCTGCGAGACTAGACGTGACAAGGAAGGTGGAGATATGAGCAACTTTGGGCTTTTTGTTCGCTTTACGTTGCGCGACGGTGCAGGCGAGGCGTTTGACGCGCTGGTGGAAGCGACCACCGCAGGCATTCGGGCACACGAGCCCGGCACGCTGATCTACTCGTGCCACGAAGTCGAGGGCGCGCCCAACGAGCGGACCTTCTACGAGCTGTACGCCGATCACGCAGCTTTCGAGGAGCACGAGCGCCAGCCCCACACGCGCCACTTCCTCAGCGAGCGGGACAAGTACGTCGAAAAGACCGAGGTTGACCGGCTCCAGCCGTACGCCGGCAAGTACCCGACCGGAGCCGACAAGTGAGTGGCTCAGACACCGTCACTGTCGGCCAACGAGTGAAGGAGCTGCGTCGAGCCGCAGGCATGTCCCAAAGCGACCTCGCCGCCGCCATGGGACGCTCCGAGAGCTGGGTGTCCCAGGTCGAGAGAGGCGTACAGCCCGTCGAAAGGCTGTCGATCCTCCAGGGCCTCGCCGATGCGCTCAACGTGTCCGTGCGAGAGGTGAGGGCCGACGCTGCACCCGCCGAAGAGGCCCCGCCTGAGGACCTGCCGAAGAGCAATGATCTCGACGGACTACGTGTAGCACTGACCGGCCACCCTGCACTGGCCAGCTTGTTTCAGCAGGCTCCGACCAAGCCCGAGCCATCACTCGCTGACTTCCGCCGACAGGTGGAGGAGGCATGGGCACTTGCGCACGCATCGAGCTACGCAACGCTGAGCGATCACCTCGCTGAACTCCTACCGAGCATCGAGGCCGCAGTGCGCCACGCGCCGGCGGGAGACCGCACCGAACTGCATGCCTTGCGCGCCAAGGCGTACCAGGTAGCCGCAGCGAGTTTCACCCGGCAAGACCAGGCGGACGCGGCATGGATCGCAGCCGATCGGGCGCTACAGGCAGCCGAGCTAGCAGGTCAGCCCTTGGAGGTTGTCTCCAGCCTGTTTCGCATGGCGCATGCCTTCATGCGGCAGCAGCACATGGAGCAGGCCGAGCAGGCCGCGAAGTCGGCGGTAGCCGTCATGGCTCCCAGGGCGGAGGCGGCGACGTGCCCACCAGAGGAACTGTCTCTCCTCGGCGCCATGAATCTGGTTCTTGCCGTGATCAATGCGAGGGAGGGGCACCGGGGTCCAACACGCCACCACATCGAGCGAGCACGAGAGATCGCAGCGCGGTTGGGTGGGGACCGAAACGACTTCGACACGGAGTTTGGGCCGACCAACGTCGAGATCCACGCTGTGAGCACGGCGGTCGAACTGGGGGACGCAGGCCTTGCCCTGGAAGTAGCTGAGCAGGTGGACGCATCGGCACTCTCGAATGAGCGGCAGGCCCGTTTCCTGCTTGACGTGGCGCGGGCGCACGCGCAGCGGCGACACGTCGGGGAAGCCACAGCCGCGCTTCTGGAAGCCGAGGCCCTCACACCCGAGCAGATCCACGATCACTACTTGGCACGCGAAATCATCCGGGACCTGATCCAGCTCTCAGAGCCCCGCGTGCCTGGTCCGCTGCGCGACTTGGCCGATCGAAGCGCTGTCGTCTAGCCGAGCTGTTACAGGTTTCTCTACCTCATCAAGCCCTCCGCCCATCCGGGCGGAGGGAGGGTGGGGGACTCAGCCTGTGGGGTCTGGCCGGCCTCAACCGTGGCGCACTTGGGATGGAACAGAACACCACCACGCCACCACTGGGAACATCGGCTCTCTCTCGCTTCACCGGCCTCAGGGGTTGTCGCCTCAGCCCTAGCTTTGCGGCCCACGGTTGGGCGGGACCCGAAGGGGTTTGGAGGCTCTTGGCCTTCGGCCATCCGGTCGCGCTGGCCCACCGGCTTTCCGGTCGCCGCTACGAGGATGCACACCCCACCGGCCCGCACTGCGGGCCGGCGCGGGCTCGTGGCTCGGGGCTTCGCTCTTGCCTTCGGCCCGCGCCGCCCCGGCCACGGCCCCGCGCCACTCACGTTGCCCCGGGGTGCCCCTCGTTTCACGCTCCGACCCCGCCAAGGACCGATGCCCCGGACCGGGCCTGACACCCCACCACGACCCGACATCACCAGGCCCCAGCACAGGCACGGCATGACCCCACAGCAGGTACACGTGATCCGCCACGTACCCGACAAGACGATTTGTGATCAAAAGCAGGTGCGCCACGGTTGAGGCCGGCCAGACCCCACAGGCTGAGCTGTGGTGGGGCCGGTGGGGGCGGGGGCGGTCGGTTCCGCGACTTTAGCCAGCCACTTTGGGGGGAGCCTCGAAGATCATGGCCCCAACGTCGTGCTTTACCGGGCAGCTCAGGAGACTGCCCGACCCGCCGGAAGCTTACGGGGCCATGATCACTCCCCCCAAAGCAGCTCCCGGCCAAAGTCGCTCCACCGACCTTCGCTACGAGGTGCAGCCGCTCACATCGGACGGTACCGTCCGATAGGTGAAGATTCTCCGCATTCTTCAGCCGGGGCGCCAGCCCCGGGATATGAGACAGAGGCGGGACGAGGAGCGACGACGGGCCATGGAGCCGCGCCAGGCCGGGGAGCCGAGACAGGTTGCGGAGCCGCAGCCACCCCTCCCACTTCCCGAGCGAGAACCTGAAGATCCTCCCCTTGATCTCTTCCGGGGCAGACTTCGGATGTTCCTCTGGACAGTGGTCGTCGCGCTTCCGCCTTTGGCGGTCGTACTCGTACCCTGGGCTGCAGGGAAGGTTCCTCATCCGGGCCCGGCGCGCATCGTCGGTAGCCCGGAGCTGGTTCTTACTGGAGTCCTCCTAGCCATTGCAGGCGTCTACGACCTCATCGTCACCCCGTTGAGGACGAGCGCCACGGCCTACAAGTTCATCATGACGGGTTGCTTACTTGGCACCTTTTTTCCTGCCTTCATCGCATATCTACGGGTTGCGAAGGTACCCGAGGAGCTGCCCGATACCTTGTCCGTAGCCCTCGTGCTTGTGAGCTTTGGGCTGTGCATCACCTTGGGAAGCCTGTCGGCGTGGGCGGCAGCGAAGGGATAGATATGAACGATGCGATCGCGGTGATCTCGATCGTTGTCGGTGTCGCTGCAGCAGGCTTCGCGGCTCTGGTTACTTGGAGGTACACCGGTACCCGCGACGCTGAGAACGCACCTGCGGCCGTAGAAGTCCAGGTAAAAGACGACAGCGGGAACATGGAGTACCGGTCCTTCCACGTTACGCATCTGCAAGCTCGGCGACTGCTCACCATGATCGGAGCAGTCGGTCACGAAGTGGACAACAGCCCGCAGAGGCCCACAAGGTATACGCCGCCTGTGCGGCATCAGCTACACAAACTTGGATAGCGGCGATGCATGTGCCATGAGTGCCCTATTTGAACGGGCCACAGGCGAGCAACAGCAGGTGAACACCGCTACACGCCCTAGAGCACAGGTCGGCACCATGGCAATTCAGGTGCTGCTCGCAGCGCGATCTTCCAAACTGGTACTCCAGACCGGAGCGAACCCGTTCTTGTCAAGACGGCCCCCGGCGGCTGACATCAGCGGCTGACACCAACAAGCGCGAACAGCAGCGGTCGGCGCCGAACCTCAGCGGACCGTCAGTCGAGGCGCAGAGCTGGTTGGCCGATGTCGCAGGTCTCCGATGATCGACCTGATAAGGATGAGGCCACAGGTTCAAATCCTGTTAGCCCCACCAGCATGAAGACCCTCAACCGATGTCGGTTGGGGGTCTTTGTCGTTCATGTCGTTCAGGGCGGTGGCCGAGGAGTGCGAATGACGAAACCCCCGGCCCATTCCGGCCGGGGGTTCTCTTTGTTCTCCGAGGCTGTTCCGCGGGGCGTCGTACGCAAGATCGCCACTGTGATGGTGCGGGTTACCGCCTGATCCACATCAGCGCTGAAGGGGTGGGACGGGCCCTTCGGCCTGCGGGAGAGAGGGCTCCAGGGCGGCGGCGTCAGGGGCCGCCGAGTCCAGCGGCGTGCGGTGGCGGCAGGAGGGCGAGGAACCGTGGGCCTCGGCGCGGATGCGCTGCTTCATCGTGGGGGGCAGGGCGCGGTCATGGGACCGGGCCGGTAGGGCCATCGCCGGCGTCGTCGTGGTGGCCGCGCAGTTGCGGGTGGTCTCGGCCTGCGGTACCGCGGCCGAGGCCGTGGTCGTGATCAGACCGAGCGCCGTGCAGAGTGCGAGAACGGCGGTGACGATGGCGGTCCACAGCTTCATGACCTTGTTCTGGGCCATGGCCCCTCACTTTCGGGTTGGGCGATTTGCGTACTTTCCTCATGATGTGTATGTGGGCTCCGAAATCGCGGACCGACGCCCATGGCGCGTGGATGTTCAGATGAACACCACTCGGATGGGTGCAAGGGCTCGGAAAGATCCAGGAGGCCCGCAGGGGGCCGCAGGAGAGCACAGGAAGGGGACGGGGCGAGGTGGGCGGGAAAAGAGGCGGAGTCCGCCGGTCCGTCGAGGTGTGCGAGATGTGAGGGACCTGTGTGATGAGCCTGCGATCGGAACAGTGGCATCCGGTTCTACTGAGGCCTTCCCGGCGGGAGTTGAGGGGCCGACGCAGGTCACCGATCGGTCTCGGTCGGTGTGTATAGTCGGGCGCCAGAGGTCCCCTACGTCAAGGAAAGACGAGGTCGCGCGGTGAAGAAGCTTCTCCTGGTCGCACTGGCCGCCATCGGCGGGCTCCTCGTGTACCGCCAGATCCAGGCGGATCGCGCCGAGCAGGATCTGTGGACGGAGGCGACTGACTCCGTGCCCACGGGTTCGTGAACATCGACATCAGTCTCAGAGCAGACCCCGGCCGCGCTCGCGGTCGGGGTTTTGTGTCGTTCGGGCACCTCGCCCCTGTCGTCCCGGACGTTTGTGTGCATTTCGCCGAGCTTGGATTCGCTTCAGCGAACGACGTGCTTGCGGCAGCGAAACGGCGGTCCGCGTAGAGGCGGTTTTCGGCCGCTCCTCCCCAGGAACTCGGGCATCGGCGCCTACGGACCGGCAGGATGGGCGCGTTCAGGGCCGTGGCATCCGAGGCGCTGCTGAGGATCACGACCGCTGGACGGGGCAGGGTCCGCTGAGCTTGTTTCCGGGCATCGACTGCCCAGGCTTCTTCCGGGCTTCGACTGCGGAGCCTCGACTTCGGAGCAGCGACTTCGGGTCTACGACGAGGGGTGGCGCGTGATGGGGCGGCGCACGGTCTGGTGGCGAGCTGCGGCAGCCGTGGGAGCGGCCCTGTGCGCGACGACGGCGTCGGCCGGATCCGCCGCGGCGGCCGACGCGCCCACTCCGTACTCCTACGCCGAGGGCGCGAGCACGGTCGAGGGCGCCAAGAGCAGTACGGGTGCCGTGCGGCTGGCGGCCGGCCGGACGTACAAGAGCTCCATCGGCCCGGGCGCCAAGCTCTACTACCGTCTCGACCTCGGCGCCGCCGCCAACGCGTACGTCTCGGCCACGGCCGTGCCGGAGGCCGGAGCGGCGGTCGGCTCCGCGGACGGCGTGAGGGTGTCCCTGCAGGACGCGGACGCCCATCGCTGTTCGTACGAGACCGCCCGCTTCGGCCCGACCCGCAGTGCGCACCCTGTCACCGCCTGGGCCTCGCGTGAGATCGGCAGCGACGAGTACATGTGCCAGGGGGCCGGGGTGTACTACGTCGTCGTCGAGCGGGTCGGCTCGGCTGCGGGAGGCGGGACAGGGGCGGGGGCAGGGGCAGGGACGAGCGCGGGATCGGCATCGGGTTCGGTTTCGGGATCGGTGTCGGGTTCGCCCTCGGAGGGATCGTCCGAGGAGTGGGGGCTGGAACTCGGGTTCGTGTCGGAGCCGGCTGTCACGAAGGGGGGTGCGACGAGCGCGCCCGAGAGCTGGAACTCCGCATCGCCCGAAGTCCTGTCCGGCGACCCCGAGCGTCGCCGCGGCGGGAGCGGCTTCGCCACGGCGGGCCCCGTGACGCAGGGCGTCTGGCAGGACGAGGCCGGGATCAGGGCCGGGGAGACGCTCTTCTACAAGGTGCCCGTCGGCTGGGGACAGCAGCTCCACGCCACCGCCGAGCTGGGCAGTACGACCGCCGGCGACGGCTACGTGGGGAACGCGTTCGTCATGTCGCTCTACAACCCCGTACGTGGCTTCGTGGACGACACGACGACCAACTACGGGGGCGAACAGCGGTCCGCCGCCCTGGACCCGCTCCCGCCTGTCGCGTACGAGAACCGTTTCTCCCTCGACGGCGAGGTGAGCGGGATGCGGTTCGCCGGCTGGTACTACCTCGTGCTGCACGTCGGTACGTCGGTCGCCGAGCGGTACGGCGAGGAGCCTCTCGGTTTGACCCTGCGGGTGCGGCTGGAGGGCGAGGCAGGGGCCGGACCGGTCTATCTGGGCGCCTCTGAGCCGCGTGGGGTCTTCGAGGTCAGCGAGGGGGACCAGGAGGCCGCGGAGAGCGGGGCCACGGGGGACACGTTGGACGGCGCTGGGGACAGCGGCGGTGGTGAGGACGCGGAGACTTCCGGTGGCGGCGAGGGGTCCGGGAGCGCCTCCGGCGCCAGTGACCAGCGCCTCGCCATGACGGTCGTCGCGGCCGGCGGCATCGGCACGGGGAGCCTGCTGGTGCTCGGACTCGTGGTGTGGACCCTCGTGGCGCGCAGGCGTGCGTCCGCCGCAGCGGAGGCCGAGCGGCCCAAGGCGGGTGCCGCCCCGCGGGGGCGGCATGGGGCGTCACGGGGGTGGTAGGGCGAGCGGTCGTGCTGGGGACGGTGAGGTGTGGCGCCGGGCGCTGACGGGCGGGCCCTGGTGGACGGCAGTTGTTTCGGCGATCGCGGCTGAACCGGCGGGCGAGTGCTGTCGGGGAGCGCCGTCGGGGAGCGCTGCCGGGGGAGGCAGACTCGGCCTAGGGGCGTCGGTGAGTGTCGGTGTGCGTCGGTGGTCAGGATCAGAGTTGGCCCAGCGCCCAGAACCCCACCGCGAAGCAGGCCAGTGCGAGCAGCAGGACCGGAACGACCACCTTGACGGGCGGGCCCGGACGGCGCCGGGGAAGCGCCCGCGATCGACGTGGAACCTGCGGGGGCCGAGCGGTGTATGAACCAGTAGAGGCGAAAGCGTGCTGCTGCACCGCCGCGATCGGGGTCTGAGAGAGGCCCGGCTCCGGGTGCGCATGGGGGGAGGGCACATGTACGGGTTCGGGGTGCTGCACCGGGGCAGTTTGGACAGGCGTCGCGGCGGGGGGAGTGGCCTGCTGCTCGGGTTGGTCCTCTGGGTGGCCGGGGCCAGGGAGGCGCTGCTGCTCCGACTGACGCGCCGGCGCCTGGGCGGCGAGCACCTGGGGCGGCGGCAGATGGAAGCTGCCGGTGTCCGACATCGTGGACGGCCGCGGGGGTACGGGGTCGCGCTCGGGGCGTGGGGGTACGGCGGCGGGGGGCGACTCGGGCGATACGTGGCCGGTGTGCGCCGGAGAGGCCGAAGAAGCCGCAGGCGAGGAGCCGGAATCGTGAGACCACTGCCCGGCGCCGGCGCCGGTGGAGCCGGTGTGGGGCGGGGCGTTGGTGGGCATGGGCGGCGGCGATATGGAGCCCGTGTACGGAGGCTGAGGCACGGAGTCTGTCGGCGCTGCGGGTAGCGCGATGCCTGTGCCGGGCTGGGACGGCGGGCCCTGGGGCGGCGGGCTGTATGGCGGCGGATTGTGCGGCGGCGGTGGCGTCGCCTCAGCGCCGGGCTGTGAGACCCCCTGGGCAGCCGGCCCTGCGATCGACGACGAGGACGACGGCGCGGGGGGGAAGGGCAGTGACGCGGCGGATGGGGGCGGCAGTGACGCGGCGGGCAGAGAGAACGGGGAGGAGTCGGGAGGCGAGGGAACGGCTGGAGCCGGTGGAGAGGAAGAGGGCTGCCGACCGGGCGAGTTGGAGGGAGTGCCAGTGCCCGAGCTGAAAGTCGGCGAGGACATGCCGCCGGTGCTCGTGCCCGTCTTGTCCAGCCCCGATGCCCTGTGCAGGGGACCTTCCGGGGCGAACCCCTTGGGGAGCGGGCCGAGTTGGTCGAAGACCTCCACCAGCTCGTCGTCGGGCCCCGGCTCGGGCAGGAGTTCTGTGGCCGCTGCGAGGGCCTTGCGGGCGCCTGTGGCGGTGCGGAAGCGGGAATCGGGGTCGGGCTGGAGCAGCGTGGCGATGACCTGCCACAGCGGCTCGGGAATGCCTCGCGGGGCTTTCGGCGTGCCGTGGGCGGCGAAGTGCTCGATGAGGGCCTTGGAGTCGGGTTTCGCGCCCTCCAGGAGGTACAGGGCGACGAGGCCCACCGCGAAGAGGTCGGCCGGGAAGTCCGGGTCGGCGCCCAGCATCTGCTCGGGAGCGAAGTAACCCGGCGTTCCCACCACATAGTTGGTCTCGGTCAGCCGGGGCTCGCCCAGGCGCATGGCGATGCCGAAGTCGGACAGGCGCAGGCGGGGCCGGGCCGTGCCGGTGGCCTCCAGCAGCACGTTGGCGGGCTTGATGTCGCGGTGGATGACGCCCTCGGCGTGCACGGCGGCGAGGCCGGACAGCAGCTGGTCGAGCAGGCCACAGACATAGGCGGGCGGAAGGGGCCCGTAGTCGTTGACGAGGTTGACCAGGGAGCCTCCGGCCACCAGGTCCATGGTGAACAGGACCTTGTCGTCGTCGGCGGCCCAGCTGGCGGGCGCGAGCACATGGGGATGGTCGATCCGCACGGCCTGCTCGCGGACGAAGCGCAGCAGAGCATGCGCGTCACGCTGTTGCAGGACCTTGGCGGCCACATAGCGACGGCGGCGGTGGTCCCAGGTGCGCCAGACCGCGCCGACTCCCCCGCGCCCGATCGGGTCGACCAGTTCGTACCGGCCGGCGAAGACCTCACCCATGGCTGTGCGTCGTTCCCCCTTCGGCTCCCCCCTGGCTGCCCACCGGCGGAGGGCACGGCGCTCGCGCCGCCCTCCGCGGAGCCGGCTCGCACGTGCCCGGCTCCCCGGAGCTTGCTTCCTTCCGCTGTCCCCCTGCCGTTCTCTTCCGCTGCGACTTCTCCGGCTCTCCTGGAGCCTACGTCCACGTATCCGTGGCTCACGAGGGGCCTACAGACCCCTCGTCCCCCGTATCGGCCTGGGCCCGGCCGCCGAACCCCCTTCCGGGGACCGGGCCTTGGGCTCAGTTCTGGTGGGACTGGTAGTGCGCCACCGCGTCCGAGGTGCGGCCCGCGCCGTACACCCGGAGGAACTCTGCCAGTTCCGGGTGGGTCGGGGCGAGGGTGTCCGCCGCCTCGATGATGTCGCCCGCGGCCGCCACCGAGCGAAGCAGCGACTGGATCTCGCGGACGACCCGCTTGACGGTGGGCGCCCCCGAACTCGTCGTCGACTGCGTGGTGTTGCTGAGCACCGATCCCCCCTGTGACTTCTTGATCTCGTCCATGCGCTCGGTCGCCTCGGCGGCGCTCACGCTGCCGTCCGCGACCTGACCCGCCAGGTCCTGCAGCAGCTGCACCCGCTGGACCACCGCCGGGTTGCCGATCTTGGCACGCTGACCGCTCATCAGCTGCGACAGCATCGGTGCGGACAGGCCCAGCACCCCCGCGAGACGGGCCTGGTTGAGACCCAGGTCCTCGATGAGCCTACGGAAGAGCGCCCCCAACGGCTCTCCGTACCAGTTCCGCTGCAGCTCCCGGGCTCTTGCGGTCGCTTCCTGCTGTGCGGCGTCCATTGCGTCTCCCCATCGCTTCCCCAAATACCGTGGTTCGCTGTAGCGAACCACGACGAGCATCTTACGGAGAGTGGTCGTTCACGGGGACCCCCAATCTTTTTGCGAGATCCCGGGGGTGACCCGGTACTCTGGTCTGCGAAGCCCCCCGGTGGTCGGTGCCTCCGGGTGGATGCTTCCCTTCCGGGGCCTTAGCTCAGTTGGTAGAGCGCTGTCTTTGCATGGCAGATGTCAGGGGTTCGACTCCCCTAGGCTCCACAGCGGATTGACCGGGCCGGATGTCGTAGGACATCCGGCCCGGTCATTTTTCTTGCCTCCGGTGCCGGCGTCTTCAGCCCCGCTCTGGATGGGGTTCGTCGCGATCGCTATCTGTGCATTCAGCGAAGAGAGGGCCGCTGGAACGGGTGGACGGGTGGTGGCACGTGTCGACGTGCGCATATGCGAAACAGGTGCACTGGGTCACCCAAGTGCACGCCGGAATGTGTGCGTCACCCTTCGCAACCGGATCAACACATTCCGGCCCCTGTGTTCCGTCGGCTCTGGAGGCGGTGACGTTTCACGTGAAACAGCCCTGTGGGGCAGAAGAACTCCAAGTCTTCTGCCCCACAGGGCTGTTGAAAGATGTCCCGCCGAACGCACCCCCGGGCAGGCGGAGCCAGCCGGAAACGCGTCCTGGGGCGGCCTCGGTGAAAATGACCTCGGCCGCCGGTTCTCAGGGGCGGTTGTCGCGGTCTGCCGCCGCCTCCTCCTCGGCCTGCTTGGCCTGGACCTCGGGGTCGAGGGCGGACTGGCCGCTGCCGTCGACGGAGGACAGGTGACCGGGGTCGGAGACCTCGGTGGCGGCGGGGGGCTCGACCAGCCAGTCGGGGTTGGCCTGCTTGTCCCACCACTTCCAGGCGGCGAAGGCACCGCCCGCCAGGACACCCAGCACGGCCATGCCCTTGACGGCACGGCCGAGCCTCGCGCGGCGCTGCTGCCTGCGGATCAGCCTCTCGATCTGCCGAGGCGAGACCTGTCCGCGCAGCGCGGCCAGCGCCGCGACACTGCGGGCGGTGGCCTCCTCACGGACGGGGCCGGCGGCGGCCACGGCCTGTTCGATACGTGGACGGGAGTAGTCGGCGGCCTGGCGGGCCGCCTTGCGGGTGCGGACGGCGGCTTCATGGGCCGCTTGATCGACCTTCGGCGGTACATGCGTGCGGGCCTGCTCCAAGCGCGGAACGACATGGGCGCCGTACTGGACGCGTGCCTGTACCGCGGCCTGCGACACCTTCGGCGCGAGTCGTACGCGTGCCTCTTGTGCGTAGTGCGAGGCCTTGTCCTTGGCCGTGTCGGCGTAGGGCGCCACCACTTCCGCGGCGTGCATCACGCTGTCCTTCGCCGAGCCGGTCGCGGCGCGCACGCTGTCGATGCGGGTCACGGGATCCTCCTCCTCGGTGGCGTACGGTAATTCGACTTTCCACCCTTTTGGGGATCATGCCTCCCGGAGCGCTCCGGGGCATGTGCGGGCGGGCATCCGGGTCACGAGCACCGGCTCCGGCTGATCATCGAGCAAGAGCCGCTCTGAACCGGTCACGTGCAATAGAGGATGAATACGGGACAACGGGAATTTGTCCGCGACAGTGCCGACAATGCCACGGATCGCCGCGAAGCGCGCCGGTACCGGGGGTACTCGACCGGTTTTCCCCGTCCATGTCGTACGAGAGCGTGGGCGTCGGGGGACGGACGGCGTCGTCCGTGCGAGGATCGGGGGAGTCACAAAGGACAACGGAAGGCAGATCGTGGCAGAGCAGCTGTACGCCACCCTGAAGACCAACCATGGCGACATCGAGGTACGGCTGCTGCCGAACCACGCGCCCAAGACGGTCCGTAACTTCGTCGAGCTCGCCCAGGGCGAGCGTGAGTGGACCAACCCGGCCACCGGCCAGAAGTCCACGGACAAGCTCTACGACGGCACGGTCTTCCACCGGGTGATCAGTGGATTCATGATCCAGGGCGGTGACCCGCTGGGCAACGGCACCGGTGGTCCCGGCTACCAGTTCGCGGACGAGTTCCACCCGGACCTCGCCTTCGACAAGCCCTACCTGCTGGCCATGGCCAACGCGGGGCCGGGCACCAACGGGTCGCAGTTCTTCATCACCGTCTCCCCGACGGCGTGGCTGACCCGGAAGCACACCATCTTCGGTGAGGTCGTCGACGCGGGCAGCCAGAAGATCGTGGATGCCATCGCCGGCGCCCAGACCAACCCGCGCACCGACCGCCCGGTCAACGACGTCGTCATCGAGTCGGTCGTCGTCGAGACCCGCCAGGGCTGAGCCCGCAGGGTTCCGCGCGAGGTACGAGCACGCCGGGTTCACCGTTGCGGACCGGACCGAAAGGTTCCACAAGGTCCGAAGGGAACCAATCGCCCCGCTCATCCGTAAGGATGGGCGGGGCGACGCGTTCCACACACGAGACGGAGGGGACCCGATGGACCAGGTGCCGAGCAGCTCGCCGGACGCGCAGAGCCTGCCCACCTGCTACCGGCATCCGGACCGCGAGACCGGTATCCGCTGCACCCGCTGCGAGCGACCCATCTGCCCCGAGTGCATGGTGAGCGCCTCCGTCGGCTTCCAGTGCCCCGAATGCGTCCGCGGCGGCTCCGGCACAGGCCACGCGCCCTCCGCCTCCGCCCCGCGCACCCTCGCGGGCGGCACGGTCGCCTCCGACCCCCGGCTCCTCACCAAGATCCTGGTCGGCGCGAACCTGCTGTTCTTCCTGGTGCAGCAGACATCCGCGGGTGAGACGTTCACCGACCGGTTCGACCTCATCGGACGGGCCTGGGTCCCGGAACTGGGCCTCTCGCTCCAGGGCGTCGCCGAAGGCCAGTGGTACCGGCTGGTGACGTCGATGTTCCTGCACAGCGGCGTCACGCACATCCTGTTCAACATGCTCAGCCTGTGGTGGATCGGCGGCCCTCTGGAAGCGGCTCTCGGCCGAGCCCGCTATCTGGCTCTCTATGTCGTCGCCGGCCTCGCGGGCAGTGCGCTCACCTACCTGCTCGCCGAACCGACCCAACCGTCGCTCGGTGCCTCCGGCGCCATCTTCGGGCTCTTCGGCGCCACCGGCGTCCTCATGCGCCACC
Organism: Streptomyces sp. NPDC001868; assembly: GCF_040297125.1. Lineage (NCBI taxonomy): Bacteria > Bacillati > Actinomycetota > Actinomycetes > Kitasatosporales > Streptomycetaceae > Streptomyces > Streptomyces sp. NPDC001868. The sequence continues at coordinate 52,126 of NZ_JBEOYO010000010.1, forward strand.
TCAAGTACGACATGCGCCCGCTGATCATCCTGCTGGTGATCAACCTGATCTTCACTTTCGCCCCGATGTTCAACATTGCCTGGGAGGCCCACGTCGGCGGCCTCGTCGGCGGTGTACTGATCGGCTACGCGATGGTGCACGCGCCGCGTGAGCGGCGGGCGCTGGTCCAGTACGGCGTGTGCGCTCTGGTACTGGCCGTAGTGGTGATCATGACCGTGCTCAGGACCGCGCAGCTGACCTGAGGTGATGGCGGACCGTCACCGGTTCAGCGCTCCTTCGGCACCGTTACAGCACCGTTGTCCACAGACCGTGGCGGATCTTGTGCATAGGGTGCGGGAACAGGTGTGCCCCCTGTCGCTCACCTGTGTTTTCACAGGTCAGACAGGGGGCGAACATGTTTGCGGATGCCGGTAGGTCAGTCGTACCGGCGTCAACGCCCAGTGAGTTATCCACAGATCGTCGTTCTTTTTCCCCACTGTGGAAAACACCTGTGGATAACTCGGTGGATAGCTCTGGGGAGAGCTACTGCCACCGGGCGGAGACCGCTACTTCCACTGGGTCGAGACGCCGAATCCCGCGGCGATGAAGCCGAAGCCCACCACGATGTTCCAGTTGCCGAGCGAGTCGATCGGCAGCGAGCCGTCGGTCACATAGAAGACGACGATCCAGGCCAGCCCGATGAGGAACATGGCCAGCATGACCGGCGCCACCCAGCCGCGGCTGTTCAGCTTGATGTTCGTGGCCTGCTTGGACGGCGGAGGCGTGTAGTCAGCCTTCTTGCGGATACGTGACTTCGGCACGAGGGTCTCTCCTGTCGATGCGCTGCGTGGCCGCGCAGGGAACTGTGGCGGGCTCCGGGGCAGCGTACAAGGGGACACTGAATGCTCCCCCGGGCGTCCGTTAGCGTAGTGCTTCCGCGGCGCCTAAGGAGATAAGGGTACGTTGAGCAATTCAGCCGACTCCCCCGAGGCTGGTTCCGGCACCTCCCCCGAGGCCGGGTCCGGCGACTCCTCCGGGACGGGTTCCGACTCGGCCGCCCGAGACGCCGACACCTCCTCCCGAGGCGGTTTCCGCCCCGTACGTGTGCTCACGGTCGGGGTCTTCGCCCTCGCCGGGCTGATCTTCTTCACCAGCTTCGACACGGCCAAGGGCACCAACATCCGTACGGACGCCTCGCTGCTGAAGCTCTCCGACCTGATCCAGGAGCGCAGCCACAAGAACGGGCAGCTCGACGAGTCCAACGCGGTGCTCCGGGACGACGTCGAGGCCCTCGCCGAGCGGGACGACGGCAGCACCAAGGCCGAGGACGCGAAGCTGAAGGCGCTGGAGAAGAACGCCGGCACCCAGAAGCTCAAGGGCGACGCCCTCACGGTCACGCTCAACGACGCCCCGCCGGACGCCACCGCCAAGCTCCCCGGCTACCCCGAGCCGCAGCCCGACTACCTGGTCATCCACCAGCAGGACCTGCAGGCCGTGGTGAACGCACTGTGGCTGGGCGGCGCCGAGGGCATCAAGGTCATGGACCAGCGGCTGATCTCCACCAGCGCCGTGCGCTGCGTCGGCAACACCCTGATCCTCCAGGGCCGCGTGTACTCGCCCCCGTACAAGATCCAGGCGGTCGGTGACCCGGAGAAGCTGCAGAAGGCGCTCGCCGCGAGCGAGGCGATCCAGAACTACATGGTGTACGTCAACGTCTACGGGCTGGGCTGGAAAGTCACCGAGGACGGGCCGGTGACTCTTCCCGGCTACTCGGGCACAGTGGATCTGAAGTACGCGAAGCCCGTGGAGTAACGGCAGCCGGGGGACCCGTGTCGGTGCGCGTGATCGTGAGGACCGTCAGCGAACTCTGCATCACCGTCGGCACCCTGATCGTGCTCTTCGTCGTCTACGTGCTGTTCTGGACCGGCGTGAAGGCCGACACCGAGATGGACCACCAGGTCGACCTGCTCCAGGACCAGTGGGCGAAACAGCCCGTGAGGCCGACGCCCGGCCCGGGCGCCTCGGCGGCACCGGAGCCGCCCGCCCCGTACCGGGACGGCAAGGCCTTCGCCCTGATGTACATCCCGCGTCTTGGTTTCACGTGGAACAAGCCCGTCCTCGAAGGCACGAAGACGGACACTCTCAAGAAAGGGCTCGGGCACTACGCGAACACCACGCAGCTGGGACAGAAGGGAAACTTCGCGGTCGCCGGCCACCGCCGGACGTACGGCGATCCCTTCAAAGATTTTCCCAAGCTGCGACCCGGCGACGCGGTCGTCCTGACCGACGGCGCGGACTGGTTCACGTACGTCATCGACAAGGGGCCCTACCGGACATTGCCCACGGACGTCCAGGTCATCGACCCCGTGCCGAAGAAATCGGGGTACGCGCGCGTGGGGCGCTATCTGACGCTGACGACGTGCGACCCGGAGTGGGGACACAGTCATCGGCTCATCGTCTGGGGACATCTGGATTCCACGCAGCCTGTGGAGTCAGGGAAACCGGAGGCACTACGCCGTTAGTCTGGTGGCGGTACGGCGTGAGTCCGGTGCCGTGGTGTGAAGGAAGGGACGGCATGTACGGCTGGATCTGGCGACATCTGCCGGGTAACGCGTGGCTGAAGGCGCTGTTTTCCCTCGTGCTGACCCTGGCCGTCGTCTATGTCCTCTTCCAATACGTCTTTCCCTGGGCGGAGCCCCTGCTCCCCTTCAACGATGTGACGGTGAACGACCAGTGAGTGCCGCCCGACCCGCCCGGGTCCTCGTCGTCGACAACTACGACAGCTTCGTCTTCAACCTGGTCCAGTACCTGTACCAGCTGGGCGCCGAGTGCGAGGTGCTGCGCAACGACGAGGTGGCGACCTCCCACGCCCAGGACGGCTTCGACGGTGTGCTCCTGTCCCCCGGGCCGGGCACCCCCGAGGAGGCCGGCGTCTGCGTCGACATGGTCCGCCACTGCGCCGCGACCGGGGTCCCGGTCTTCGGCGTCTGCCTCGGCATGCAGTCCATGCAGGTGGCGTACGGCGGTGTCGTGGACCGCGCTCCCGAACTGCTGCACGGCAAGACGTCGCTGGTGGAGCACGAGGGCAAGGGCGTCTTCGCGGGCCTGCCCACTCCCTTCACCGCGACCCGCTACCACTCCCTGGCCGCCGAACCGGCGACCGTGCCGGCCGAGCTGGAGGTCACGGCGCGCACCCACGACGGGATCATCATGGGCCTCAGGCACCGTGAACTGCCCGTCGAGGGTGTGCAGTTCCACCCCGAGTCGGTGCTCACCGAGCACGGCCACCGCATGCTCGCCAACTGGCTGGCGGAATGCGGCGACCAAGGTGCCGTGGCGAGGTCGACAGGGCTCGCGCCCGTGGTGGGCAGGGCCACGGCGTGACGGCCCTGCGCCCCGAGCGCGAGAGTGCCCCCTACGGCGGCGAGGCCGCGTACGGGGGCGCCGAGTCGTTCGAGGCGGAGGCCTTCGAGCCCGGGGCGCCGTTCGGTGACACGGCCGAGCCCCAGCAGTGGGCCGCGCAGCAGGCCCCGCAGTACATCCAGGGCGAGTGGTACGGGCAGCAGCAGCCGTACGCGAGGCCCTCGTTCGAGCCGTACGAGGCCTACGAGCCGCGTCCCCAGGCCCCGTCCGCCGGCCCCCAGAGCCCGTACGACGGTCTGTACGAGGTCTATGAAGGGGCGGGTGTCCACGGGGGAGCCTCGCCCGACACCGCCCAGGAGCACCCGCCGATCGACGAGGAGACCGTGGCGCTCCGGGTGGAGGAGGCGCGGCGTATAGCCGCCGAGGCCGAGCCGATACCCGCGCCCCCCGCTCCCGGAGGCCGTGCGGCCCGCCGTAAGGCCGCGAGACGGCACGGGAGGCACGGGGGGTCCCCTGGGGCCCATGGGGCGTCTGGAGGCGCTCAGGGGCCCGAGGAGGCCTTAGGAGCGGACGGGTCGATATCCCCTCGCTCCCGGATCGAGGCCCGGCGGGCGGCGCGGGCGCGGAAGCCCAGCGCGGGAGTGATCGCGAGCCGGGCCATCGGCGAGGTGTTCATCACCACCGGTGTGGTGATGCTGTTGTTCGTCACGTACCAGCTGTGGTGGTCGAACATCCGGGCCCATCAGCAGGCGGGCAGGGAGGCGACGAGCCTCCAGGAGGAGTGGAAGAGCGGCAAGCGGGCGCCCGGCGCGTTCGAGCCGGGGCAGGGTTTCGCCATCCTCCACATTCCGAAGCTGGACGTCGTCGTGCCGATCGCCGAGGGCATCAGCAAGTCGAAGGTCCTCGACCGCGGCATGGTCGGGCACTACGACGAGAACAGCATCAAGACGGCGATGCCCGAGGACAAGACGGGCAACTTCGGCATCGCCGGCCACCGCAACACCCATGGTGAACCGTTCCGTTACATCAACCGGCTCAAGCCGGGCGACCCGATCGTCGTGGAGACGCAGGACAAGTACTACGTCTACGACATGGCCTCCATCCTGCCGGTGACACCGCCGGCGAACGTCAGCGTGCTCAACGCCGTGCCCCCGGGGTCGGGTTTCACCGGACCCGGCCGCTACATCACGCTGACCACGTGCACGCCGGAGTTCACGAGCAAGTACCGCATGATCGTGTGGGGCAAGATGGTGGAGGAACGGCCGCGCAGCGAGGGGAAGCCCGACGCGCTCGTCCAGTAGGGGCTCGACCAAGGGCGGAAGAACTGTGGCAGTGACCACCGACGACACCGAAGAGAAGACAGACGCGCCCGAGACCGCACCACCCCGGCGCCGTATGAGCCGGCTCGCCATGGCGGTCAGCGTCTTCGGTGAACTCCTCATCACCGCGGGCCTGGTGCTCGGACTGTTCGTCGTCTACTCGCTGTGGTGGACGAACGTCCTCGCCGACCGCGAGGCCGACAAGGAAGCGAACAAGGTCCGCGACAACTGGGCCTCCGACGGCGGCCCGGGCGCCCTGGACACCAAGGACGGCATCGGCTTCCTGCACGTCCCCGCCATGAGGAACGGCGAGGTCCTGGTGAAGAAGGGCACCTCCACCAAGATCCTCAACGGTGGCGTCGCCGGCTACTACACCAACCCGGTCAAGGCGACCCTCCCCAGCTCCGACAAGGACGGCAACTTCACCCTCGCCGCCCACCGCGACGGTCACGGCGCGAAGTTCCACAACATCGACAAGCTCGGCAAGGGCGACGCGATCGTCTTCGAGACCCGTGACAACTGGTACGTCTACAAGGTCTACGACACCCTCACCGAGACCTCGAAGTACAACGTCAAGGTCCTCTCGAACGTCCCCAAGGAGTCCGGCAGGAAGAAGGCCGGCAAGTACATCACCCTCACCACCTGCACGCCCGTCTACACCTCCCGGTACCGGTACATCGTTTGGGGCGAGCTGGAGCGCGTGGAACGGGTGAACGCGGAACGCACGCTGCCGAAGGAACTGCGGTAGCCGTTCCGCTGGTTTCCTGCTCTTGGGTTTCCTGCTCCGGGTTCCTGCTCTTCGGGATGTTTCACGTGAAACAGTCGGTTTCACGTGAAACGTCGGGACGACGAAGGAGCCCCAGCACCCTCCCTGAAGGGGGTGCCGGGGCTCCTTCGTCGTGCGGGACGAGGTGGTCGATCAGTCCTCGTCCTGGGAACCGGTGGGGCTAATCGAAGAAGCCGCCGCCGTCGCTCCCGCCATTGTTGTTGTTGCCGTTGTTGCCGAAGCCCACCGAAGCGAGGGTGATCGTCGTCTGGGCCGGGTCGGCGCCGTTGCCGCCGTCCGGGTCCTGGTCGGTGACGAGTGCGGTGTCGCTCTGGTCGCTGCCGTTGGCGAACTGGATGTTGGTGAAGCCGGACGCCTGCAGGATCTGCTTCGCCTGGCCCACGGTCCGTCCCACGACGTTCGGGACCTCGACCTGCGCCGGCTCCTCCTCTTCGGCCGCCTTGCCGATCTGGATGGTGACCGTGTCGCCCTTGTTCAGCTCGGAGCCTGCCTCGGGGTTGGTCGCGACGACCTTGCCGACGAGGTTCTCGTCTTCGGTCTCGACCTCGGTGCAGGTGCCGACGAGGTTGTTGGCCGTCATCTGGGCCTTGGCGGCGTCACAGCCCTGGCCTGAGACGTCAGGGACGGTCTCCTTGTCCGGCGCCTTTGCGACCGTCAGGGTGACCGTGGAGCCCTTTTCGATCTTGGTGCCGATCGGGTCCTGGTCGATGACGACGTTGGGGGTGCGGTCGGACTCCTCGGTCTTCCTGTCGACCTCGAAGCCCTTTTCCTTGAGCTGGGACTGAGCCTCGTCGAAATCAAGGCCCTTCACATCGGGAACGGTGATCTTCGGAGCACCCGTCGAGATCACCAGGGCGATGGTGTCGCCCTTCTTGACCTTCGTGGCGGCGGCAGGATCCTGCTTGCAGACATTGCCGGTCTTCTGGTCCTCGCACTCGTCCTTGGTGGTCGTCACCAGCAGGTCGACGTTCTGGGCCGCCCGTTTGGCCTCCGCCTCGCTCTGGCCCACGAAGTTCGGTGCCTTGAGGGTGTCGTTGCCGGCGTTGCTGCCCGGAAACATCCACATGCCGATGAGGATCGCGCCGATCAGCACCAGCACACCCGCGACGACCAGGAGGATCGTCGAGGTGTTGTTCTTCTTCTGCTGGCGGCGTCGGCCCTGGCGGTCGTCGTAGCCGTAGCCGTCGTCCGGGCCGACCGGTGGCAGCATCGTTGTCGCACCGGCGTCGGCGCGCAGGGCGGTGGTCGGCTGTTCGTCAGGGTAGCCGCCGTAGCCGACCGAGCCCATGGCCGCCGTGGCCGCGACGGGCTGGCCGTCGAGGCAGGCCTCGATGTCGGCGCGCATCTCGTCGGCGGACTGATAGCGGTAGTCCGGGTCCTTGACCAGCGCACGCAGGACGATGGCGTCCATCTCCGGAGTGATCTCCGGGTCGAAGACGCTCGGGGGCTGCGGCTCCTCCCGCACATGCTGGTAGGCGACCGCCACGGGGGAGTCACCGACGAACGGCGGGCGGACCGTCAGCAGCTCGTAGAGCAGACAGCCCGTCGAGTACAGGTCGGATCGGGCGTCCACCTGCTCGCCCTTGGCCTGCTCCGGGGAGAGGTACTGGGCGGTGCCGATGACCGCGGACGTCTGCGTCATCGTCATACCGGAGTCGCCCATGGCGCGGGCGATGCCGAAGTCCATGACCTTGACCTGGCCGTTGCGCGTCAGCATGACGTTGGCCGGCTTGATGTCCCGGTGGACGATCTGGTTGCGGTGGGCGTACTCCAGTCCCTGGAGGATGCCGATGGTCATCTCCATGGCCCGCTCCGGCAGCAGCTTGCGGCCGCTGTGGAGAAGCTCACGGAGGGTGGAGCCCTCGACGTACTCCATGACGATGTACGGGATCGAGACCCCGTCGATGTAGTCCTCGCCCGTGTCGTAGACCGCCACGATCGCGGGGTGGTTGAGCGAGGCGGCAGACTGGGCTTCTCGGCGGAACCGGGCCTGGAAGGTGGGGTCGCGCGCGAGGTCCGCTCGCAGCGTCTTCACCGCCACGGTGCGGCCGAGGCGGGTGTCCATCGCGAGGTAGACCTCCGCCATGCCACCACGGCCGAGCACCTGGCCCAGCTCGTACCGGCCGCCGAGGCGACGCGGCTCTTCCATAGCTTCCTACCAGCCCTCTCCGTCGGTCCCGACCGCACCCATGTGTGGTCCGGCGGCTGTGCTCCGGGCATACGGTACCCGGCTCGCCTTCTGTGACCTGGCCAACCGCGTCACCCGATACAGGACCGGTATCGCAACGTGCACCGATGTGAAGGCGACGTGAGCGGCGTCACTTCTTGCTGTTGATCACTGCCTGCATCACGCTCTTCGCGATCGGGGCGGCGAGGCCGCCACCGGAGATGTCACCGCGCTCGGCGTCACTGTCCTCGACGACCACGGCCACGGCGACCGGCGAGCTGCCGTCCTCGAGCTCGGCGTACGAGATGAACCAGGCGTACGGCTTCTCCTTGTTGTCGAGGCCGTGCTGGGCGGTACCGGTCTTGCCGCCGACGGTGACGCCCTCGATCTTCGCCTTGCCGCCCGTGCCCTGTGGGTCGTTGACGACGGTCTTCATCATGTCCTGGAGCTTCTGGGCGGTCTCCGGCGAGACCGCCTGGGACAGCGTCTCGGGGTCGTGCGTCTCGATGACGTCGAGGTTGGAGGCGCGTAGTTGGTCGACCATGTAGGGCTTCATCAACTCGCCGTCGTTGGCGACGGCCGAGGCGACCATGGCCATCTGGAGCGGGGTGGTGCGGTTGGAGGCCTGGCCGATGCCGTCCAGGGCGTTCTGCGGGGCGTTGTCCTCGGGGTAGACGCTTTCGGCGGTCCGCACCGGGACATCCAGCTCGTCCTCGTTGAAGCCGAACTTCTCGGCCTGCTCGCGCATCTTCTCGTTGCCGACGTTGTCCGACATCTTCGCGAAGACGGTGTTGCAGGAGACCATCAGCGCGTAACGCAGGGTGGCGTTCTTGCACACGCCGTGCTCGTTCGTGAGGTCGGTTTTCGTGCCGGGCAGCTGGTAAGGGTCGGGCGTGCTCGTTTTGTCGTCGATGTCCGAGACGACATCGTTCTCCAAGGCGGCAGCGGCCGTGACCACCTTGAACGTGGAGCCCGGCGGGTAGGTCTCGCGCAGCGCGCGGTTCAGCATCGGCTTGTCGGAGTCCTTGTCCAGCTTCTGGAAGGCCTTGCTGTCCTTGCTGCTGATGCCGGCGAAGGTCGACGGGTCGTACGACGGGGTGGAAGCCAGGGCGAGGATCGCGCCGGTCTTCGGGTCGAGCGCGGCGACTGCGCCCTTCTTGTCGCCGAGGCCCTCGAATGCCGCCTTCTGCGCGGCGGCGTTGAGGGTGGTGACGACGCTGCCGCCCTCCTTCTTCTTGCCGGTGATCATGTCCAGCGTGTTCCGGAAGAAGAGCCGGTCGTCGTTGCCGGTGAGGATGCCGTCCTCGAGGCTCTCCAGTTGGGTGGCGCCGATGATCTGGGAGGAGTAGCCGGTGACGGGCGCCCACATCTCGCCGTTCTTCCAGGTGCGCTTGTACTTGTAGTCCGTGCCCTTGGTGGCGACCGACCCGGTGATCGCCTTGCCGTCGACGATGATGTCGCCGCGCGGGGTGCCGTAGCGCTCGATGGCCACCCGGCGGTTCTTGGTGTCCGTCTTCAGGGAGTCGGCCTGGACGTATTGGATCCAGTTGTCGCGGATGAGCAGGGCGAGCACGAGGAGCCCGCAGAAGATCGCGATCCGGCGCAGGGGCTTGTTCACGGTCGGACCACCTGGGTCATCTCGGCGTCGGGGTTCGGGGCGGGCGACGGCGCCGGGCGGCGCGCGGTGTCGCTGATGCGCAGCAGGATGCCGATCAGTGCCCAGTTGGCGATGACGGACGAACCGCCGTACGCGACGAAGGGCAGCGTCATACCGGTCAGCGGGATCAGACCCATGACGCCGCCGGCGACCACGAAGACCTGGAGACCGAAGGCGCCGGACAGGCCGACCGCCAGCAGCTTGCCGAACGGGTCGCGGGCGGCGAGGGCGGTGCGGATGCCGCGCTCCACGATCAGCCCGTAGAGGAGCAGGATCGCCATGACTCCGGCCAGGCCCAGTTCCTCACCGAAGGTGGCGAGAATGAAGTCGGAGTTGGCGGCGAAGCCGATGAGGTCGGAGTTGCCTTGGCCGAGGCCGGTGCCGAGCGTGCCGCCGGAGCCGAAGGCCCACAGGGCTTCCATGGACTGCGCCGAGTGGCCGATCACGGTCTTGGAGAGTTCCCACTCGCCCATGGGGTCCAGCCAGGCCTGGACGCGCTGCTGCACATGGATCTCGAACGAGGCCACACCGACGGCGCCGACGGCGGACATCAGCAGACCGAAGACGATCCAGCTGGTCCGCTCGGTGGCGACGTACAGCATGATCACGAACATGCCGAAGAACAGCAGCGAGGTACCGAGGTCGGTCTCGAAGACCAGGATCAGGATGGAGATGACCCACACGACGATGATCGGACCGAGGTCGCGACCGCGCGGCAGGTAGAGACCCATGAAGCGGCGGCTGGCGAGAGCGAGGGCGTCTCTCTTCACCATGAGATAGCCGGCGAAGAAGACCGCGATGATGATCTTCGCGAACTCTCCTGGCTGGATGGTGCCGAGGCCCGGGATCGCGATCCAGATCTTGGCACCGAAGGTCTCGGCCCCGAGGCCGGGAACCAGCGGCAGCATCAGCAGCACGAGGGCCGCCGCCATGGAGATGTAGGTGTAGCGCTGCAGGACCCGGTGGTCCTTGAGGAAGATCAGGACGGCGATGAACAGGGCGACGCCGATCGCGGAGTTCAGCAGCTGCCGCGGTGAGGCTTCGACGTACGTGCTGCTCAGTTGCAGCCGTTCGGACTGGTCGAGGCGGTAGATGGCCACCAGTCCGAGCCCGTTCAGCAGGGTCGCCAGGGGCAGCATCAGCGGGTCCGCGTAGGGCGCGAACTTGCGTACGACAAGGTGCCCAATGCCAGCCATGGCGCCGAGGCCGAGACCGTAGGCGGCCAGGCCGGCCGGAACCTTGTCGTCCAGGGCGAGGCCCACGTTGACGTAGGCGAACACCGGGATGACGACCGCGAACGCCAGCAGCGCCAGCTCGGTGTTGCGTCGGCTCGGGGTGCCGATCGCGCCGATCGTGGACGTGTGCTGCGTCGATGGGTTGGTAGTACTGCTCATCGTGTGAGTGGGCCCCTCGCGGCTTGCCTACTGCTCACCGCACCGTGAGACCAGTTCCTGCTCCTCCTCCGAGAGGCTGGGGCCGGTCGACGGTGTGGGTGCGGTCTGGGTCGGGGACGGGGACGTCGACGGTTTCGACGTCGGGGACGGTGTGGCCTTGGACGTGAGGGAGGTCTTCGTGGTTCCCGTGACTCCGCCGGCCTCGCCCTCGCCGGTCTTGGCGTTGTTGTCCGCGGCCTCGCGGCGCTCGGCGTTCTTCTTGCACGCCGACGCCTGGGTGGACAGCTCCGTGATCTTCTTCTGGGCGTCGCTCAGACCGCCCTCGGCGATCGTGGCCTCGACCAGCTTCTGCTGATAGGGCGGCAGGTACTTGAGTTCGATCTCGGGGTGGTCCTTCTCGACCTTCGAGAGCGAGATCCAGGCCAGGTCCTGGCTGATGCCGCGGTACAGCGCCACATGGTCGTCGTTGGAGCCGACGTAGTACTGCGTCTGGGTCCAGCGGTAGCCGCTGTACAGGCCCCCGCCGACCACGGCGAGGGCGAGGACGCCGAAGAAGGATCTCTTCAGCCACCTGCGCTTCTTGCGCGGCTTGACGAAGTCGTCGTCGGAGTAGTCGCCGAAGCTGCCCGGCGCCGGCATGTATCCGGTGGTGTCGCCGGAGCCGGGCGGGCCGAACTCGCCGCCGCCCTGTCCGTGCCCCTGGCGGCCGAGACCGGAGGCGCGGCCGGCCGGGGTCTGCATGATGCCGTTGTCCTGCAGATGGAGCTGGTTCTCGGCGACCGCGCCGACCACGACCGGGGTGTCGGAGAGCTGCCCGGCGAGGGTGTCCCCGGTGTCGAGGTCGAGGACGTCGGCGATGATGACCGTGATGTTGTCCGGGCCGCCGCCGCGCAGCGCGAGCTGGATCAGCTCCTGCACGGTCTCCTGCGGGCCCTGGTAGCTGGCGAGTGTCTCCTCCATCGTCTGGTGGGACACGACGCCGGACAGCCCGTCGGAGCAGATCAGGTACCGGTCGCCGGCGCGGACCTCGCGGATGGAGAGGTCGGGCTCGACGTGGTCGCCACTGCCCAGCGCGCGCATCAGCAGGGAGCGCTGCGGGTGGGTGGTGGCCTCCTCCTCGGTGATACGGCCCTCGTCGACCAGACGCTGCACCCAGGTGTGGTCCTGGGTGATCTGGGTGAGGACGCCGTCCCTGAGGAGGTAGGCGCGGGAGTCGCCGACATGCACGAGGCCGAGTCGCTGGCCGGTCCACAGCAGGGCGGTGAGCGTGGTGCCCATGCCCTCCAGCTGGGGGTCCTCCTCGACCATCGCGCGCAGCTGGTCGTTGGCGCGCTGCACGGCGGTGCCGAGCGAGGTGAGGATGTCGGAGCCGGGGATGTCGTCGTCGAGCGTGACGAGGGTGGAGATCACCTCGGAGGAGGCGACCTCACCGGCGGCCTGGCCGCCCATGCCGTCGGCGATCGCGAGCAGGCGGGGACCGGCGTAGCCCGAGTCCTCGTTGCCCTCGCGGATCATGCCTTTGTGCGATCCGGCGGCGAAGCGCAGTGACAGACTCATGCGCACCTCGCCCGTCGGCTCCGGGTACATCCGCACGGTGCCCACCCTCCGGTCGGGAGCGCGCCGGGACCCCTGGTGGGGGTCGCCCCTGCGTGCTCGCTCCGCTCGCGCCTATTCATGATGTAGCACTACTTCCGCAGCTCGATGACGGTCTTGCCGATGCGGATCGGCGCGCCCAGCGGGATCGGCGTGGGAGTCGTCAGTCGGTTCCGGTCGAGATACGTGCCGTTGGTGGACCCCAGGTCCTCGACGATCCACTGGCCGTCGCGGTCCGGGTAGATCCGGGCGTGCCTGCTGGAGGCGTAGTCGTCGTCCAGCACGATCGTGGAGTCGTGCGCGCGGCCCAGACTGATGGTCTGGCCCTGCAGTGCCACGGTCGTACCCGTCAGCGTGCCCTCGCTGACGACGAGTTTGGTCGGGGCGTTGCGCCCGCGGCGGCCGCCGGTGGCGGGCGCGGGCTGCTGGCCGCGTTGCTGCGGTGGCGCGGCCTGGCGGGCGGCCTGCTGTGGCCGCGCGGCCTCCCGGCGCGACCCCCGCTGGGTGACGCGCGTACCGAACAGGTCGCTGCGGATGACCTGCACGGCCACGATCACGAACAGCCACAGTACGGCCAGGAAACCCAGCCGCATGACCGTGAGGGTCAGCTCTGACATTGCCCCCGCTTCACCCTTCGGCTTGCCGGTAAATGATGGTGCTGCTGCCCACGACGATCCGCGAGCCGTCGCGGAGCGTAGCGCGGGTGGTGTGCTGCCCGTCCACCACGATGCCGTTGGTGGATCCGAGATCCTGGATCGTCGAGGGCGTTCCGGTCCGGATCTCGCAGTGCCGGCGGGAGACGCCGGGGTCGTCGATCCGCACGTCGGCTTCCGTGCTGCGTCCCAGCACGAGCGTCGGGCGGGAGATCTGATGGCGGGTGCCGTTGATCTCGATCCAGTAGCGCATGCGCCCACCGGCCACCGGAGCGGCGGGCGGCCGCTGACCGAGCGGTGCGGCGCCGGGGCGGCCACCGCCGGGCGGCGGCGTGGCCGGCATGGGCGGGGCACCGGCGGGTGCCGCGGTGGGCGGGTATCCGTAGCCGCCGGGGCGGCCCGCTGCGGGGCTCGCCGGGGCGCCCGCGGGGGCCTGCTGGTCGGTGGAGGAGGCGAGCGTACGGCTGCGCACCCGGTACAGACCGGTGTCGAGGTCGTCGGCCTTCTCCAGATGGACCTTGATGGGGCCCATGAAGGTGTAGCGCTGCTGCTTGGCGTAGTCGCGCACCATGCCGGCCAGCTCGTCGCCGAGCTGGCCCGAGTAGGGGCTGAGGCGCTCGAAGTCGGGCGTGCTCAGCTCCACGATGAAGTCGTTGGGGACGACCGTCCGGTCACGGTTCCAGATGGTCGCGTTGTTGTCGCACTCCCGCTGGAGTGCTCCCGCGATCTCCACCGGCTGGACCTCGGACTTGAACACCTTGGCGAAGGTGCCGTTGACCAGACCTTCGAGACGTTGCTCGAACTTCTTCAGGACTCCCATGGGGCACCTCCTCCGTCGTCACCGCTCTGCGTACCGCATCGGTACTGCTTACTGATCGTATCCACGCGCCGGGTAATCGGCTGGTTCCCCCTGTCGGCCCGGTCGACCGGTGTCACCCGGTATCCACGCCCACTGAAGTCCCCTCCCGGATTCCCGCCGGAGCTCCTCTTCGAACTACCCCGCGCGAACTCTGCCAAGGATCGTAGAGGCGGCGCGAGACCAGTGTCCCGCACCGGACTGTGCACCCCGTCCCTCTCCCTGGGAGATGGCCGGGACCGGTACGAGGTTGATACGTGAACCAGCACTCGTTGATACGTGGCAGGAGGGGCCATGTGTTCGGTCCGTGCTGGTCGACCGGGTCACGTCGCCGTGGAGGCGGTCGGCCGCCGATAAGGGATGTGAAGCCACCCTCTCCAGCGTGCTAATCTTCTCGATGTCGGAAGGCGCCAACACCGAGAGGAACGGGGCCCGAAGACACACCCAATGCGCGGGTGGCGGAATAGGCAGACGCGCTGGATTCAGGTTCCAGTGCCCGCAAGGGCGTGGGGGTTCAACTCCCCCCTCGCGCACAGCGAAGCGGTCCCATCGTGATCACGATGGGACCGCTTCTTTTTGTCTGCTCGCGCACCGCGCGGAGGGGCCGGGCGGGCCAACCGCAGGGCTCTGAAGTGTGAGGAGTCTCTCAGGGGATTCGGTAAGGGCTTTCGGTATCCGGTGGCGCGGGACGGCGTGGGGGCGTGCCGTGTTCCGCGTGCGCGGCCGGGAGTGGCGTCGGGGTCAGTAGCGCGTGAATCGCCGTAGATGGGCATACGGATGATGTTTCACGTGAAACGGTGCCGAGCGAGCGCATATGGCTGCCCGGTTGCGGGTCCTGGCCTCGTGAAACCCGTCAGTACCGTTGACGCTCGATCGCCTCATCCCTATCTTCTGGTCGGACATTCGCACAACGTTCGCAATTTCGAACGTGATGCTCGCTTTGTCCGACGCCCCCACCTGCCAGAGACGAGGCGCACCATGGCACCGCCCCTCTCCAGACGCTTCCTCCTCCAGTCCGCGCTGCTCGCCGCGGCCGTACCCGGAGTCTCCTTCTCGGCGGGCGGCGGCCGCGCGGCCGCCGCCACGGTTCCGACGCCGTCCACCTGGTCCGTGCGGCCCTTCGAGCTCAAGGACGTGACGCTCGGCCAGGGCCTGTTCGCCGACAAGCGTCAGTTGATGCTCGACCACGGCCGCGGCTACGACGTCGACCGGCTGCTGCAGGTCTTCCGCGCCAACGCGGGGCTCTCCACCAAGGGCGCGGTCGCCCCCGGCGGCTGGGAGGGACTCGACGGCGAGGCCAACGGCAACCTCCGCGGCCACTACACCGGGCACTTCCTGACGATGCTGGCCCAGGCCTACGCCGGCACCAAGGACACGGCGTACTCCGACAAGATCCGCTACATGGTCGGCGCCCTGACCGAGGTGCGCGCGGCGCTGCGCACCGACCCGCGCATGCTCGCCGTCACCGGGAAGTTCGGCACCGCCCAGGAGAACGTCCGCGGCTCCTATCAGTACGTCGACCTGCCGAACAGCGTGCTCGGCGGTGCCTCGGCGATCACCCTGTCGGCCTGGGTGAAGCCCACCCACAACGCCAACTGGACGCGGGTCTTCGACTTCGGCAACAACAACACCCGCTACATGTACCTGGCGGCCCGCAACGGGAGCGGCTTCCCGCGCTTCGCCGTCACCACCAACGGGCCCGGCGGGGAGCAGGGCCTCAACGGCACCGCCGCGCTGCCGCTCAACCAGTGGAGCCATCTCGCGGTCACCATCGGCGGCGGCACCGGCACGCTCTACGTCAACGGCACGGCTGTGGCGCAGAACACGGCGATGTCGCTCACCCCGGCTGCCCTCGGCACGCTGGCGAACAACTGGCTGGGGCGGTCCAATTTTCCAACCGACCCCGTCTTCGCGGGAGCGTTCGACGAGTTCAACGTCTGGTCGCGGGCGCTGACCGCCGCGGAGATCACCTCGCTGCAGAACAATCGGGCCCAGGCCTCCTCGGCGGGCCGGGGCAACCTGGCCTCGTACGACTTCTTCGAGACCGGCGGCGGCACCTTCGCGGACGGCTCCGGGCGCGGACTGACCGCCACCCTGCGCCGCACCTGGGGCGCTCCCAGCCACGCCGGGTTCCTGGCGGCGTACCCGGAGACGCAGTTCATCGCGCTGGAGTCGATGACCAGCGGCGACTACACGCGCGTGTGGGCGCCGTACTACACCGCGCACAAGATCCTGCGCGGTCTGCTGGACGCGTACCTCCATGTCGACGACGCGCGGGCGCTTGACCTGGCGTCGGGCCTGTGCGACTGGATGTACTCCCGGCTGTCGAAACTGCCGGACGCCACCCTGCAGCGGATGTGGGGCATCTTCTCCAGCGGTGAGTACGGGGGCCTGGTCGAGGCGATCGTCGATCTGTACGCGATCACCGGCAAGGCGGACCATCTCGCGCTCGCCAAGCTGTTCGACCTGGACAAGCTGATCGACGCCTGTGCCGCGAACACGGACACGCTGGACGGGCTGCACGCCAATCAGCACATCCCGATCTTCACCGGGCTCACGCGGCTGTACGACGTCACGGGCGAGGCGCGCTATCTGACCGCCGCGAAGAACTTCTGGGGCATGGTGATCCCGCAGCGCATGTACGGGATCGGCGGCACCAGTACGGCCGAGTTCTGGAAGGCGCGCGGGGTCATCTCGGGGACGATCAGCGACACCAACGCCGAGTCCTGCTGCGCGTACAACCTGCTCAAGCTGAGCCGGAGCCTGTTCTTCCATGAGCAGGACCCGAAGTACATGGACTACTACGAGCGGGCCCTGCTCAACCAGGTCCTCGGCTCCAAACAGGACAAGGCCGACGCGGAGAAGCCGCTGGTCACGTACTTCATCGGGCTGAAGCCCGGTCATGTGCGCGACTACACCCCCAAGCAGGGCACCACCTGCTGCGAGGGCACCGGCATGGAGAGCGCCACCAAGTACCAGGACTCGGTGTACTTCACCAAGGCCGACGGCAGCGCGCTGTACGTCAATCTGTACAGCGCCGCCACGCTGAACTGGTCCGCGAAGGGGGTGACGGTAGCCCAGAGCACCGACTACCCCCGGGAGCAGGGCTCCACGATCACCATCGGGGGCGGCAGCGCGGCCTTCGAACTGCGGCTACGGGTGCCGTCCTGGGCGGGTGCCGGCTTCCGGGTGACCGTCAACGGCAGTGCGGTGAGCGGCACTCCGGCGGCGGGGAGTTACTTCACGATTCCCTCCCGCACCTGGCGCACCGGGGACGTCGTGCGCGTGACGATCCCGTTCCGGCTGCGGGTGGAGAAGGCCCTCGACGACCCGTCGCTCCAGACGCTGTTCTACGGGCCGGTCAACCTGGTCGGAAGGAACAGCTCCACGAGCTATCTGTCGGTCGGGCTGTACCGCAACGCCGGGCTCTCCGGCGATCTGCTGCCCTCCCTCACCCCGGTGAGCGGGAAGCCGCTGCACTACACGCTCGGCGGAACGGAGTTCGCCCCCTTCCACGAAGGGACCGAGGATCCGACCCACGCCTACGTCAAGCGTTCCGAGCCGCGGGTCGTCCTCGGCGGCACCGACTCGGGTGTCGCCAACCCGGCGAAGTCCGACGGCACGACGCTGTTGGACGAGATCTGGGCCGGGGCGCCGTTCGCGGACAAGGGCGCGCTGGTGGCGCGTGTGCAGTCGACCGTCGGTTCCTGGGTGTCGGCCGGGCTGCTGAGCCAGGCCGACGGGCAGAAGGTGGTGACCACCGCGCAGAACGCGACGTACGCGGCGTGACGGCACGGGCGGCCGCTCCTCCGGTGGGGTGGCCGCCCTTCGCGTTCTCCGATGGGCCTACGCGGCTCGTGTTTCCCGGCGGGCCTACGCGGCGGCCCTACGCGGCGAGGCGCTCGGCCAGGCTCTTGGCCTTGGCGACCGCGTCGTCGAGGGCCTTGGCGCGGGAGGCCTCCGAGAGCGGGATCAGCTCGCTCATCGCCGGGTTGTGCGGGGCCATCGTGAGCTCCGGGACGATGAAGTCGACCTCCAGGCCGAGGGCTTCGGAGAGGACCGCCGTCAGGTAGTTCTGCACGTACTCCAGGGGCTCGCGCGGCGTGCCCGGGGCGTAGGAACCGCCGCGGCTGGCGACGACCGTGACCGGGGTGCCGTTCGTCCTCGAGTCCGGGTTCATGGCGGTGCGGCCGATGAGGACCACGTTGTCCAGCCATGCCTTGAGGGTCGACGGGATCGAGAAGTTGTACATGGGGGCGCCGATCAGGATCGCGTCCGCCTCCTCCAGCTCCACGATGAGCTTCTCCCGCTCGGCGAAGGCCGCGGCCTGCTCCGGGGTGTGCGTGGACGGGTCCGCGAAACCGGCGGTGTGCGCGTCGGCGCCGATGTGCGGCACGGGATCGGTGTGCAGGTCGCGATGGATGACGGTGCCGTCCGGGTGCTGCTCCTCCCAGGCCTTGCGGAAGGTCTCCGTCACGGAGCGCGACGTCGAGGCGCCGAGGGGGAACACGGACGAGTCCAGATGCAGCAGCGTAGCCATGGGCACTCCAAGAGAAGTGGCTTCGTTTTCGTACTCGACTATGGATAGCATAGTCACTTACTTTTTTTCATCCCCATACTCGGGCCCAGTACTCTTGCCTCATGGCGGAGCAGCGGCAGGACATCCACGGCGCGCGGCAGTGCCGGCAGGTCGACGAAGGCATCACCCGTGTGTTCGCCCTGCTCGGCAAGCGCTGGACGGGGCCGATCGTGTCCGTGCTGCTGCCGCATCCCGCGCACTTCGTCGACCTGCGCAGGGCCATCCCCGGCATCAGCGAGCGCATGCTCTCCGACCGCCTCACCGAACTCGGCGCCGCCGGCCTGGTGGTGCGCGAGGTCGACGCGGGGCCACCGCTGCGCGTCACCTACCGCCTGACCGAGGCCGGCGCCGCGCTGGAACCGGCGCTGCGGGAACTCCAGGACTGGGCCGGGGTCCATCTGCCGCGGAGCTGGCCGTGTGCGGGGGCGGCGCGGGAGTAGCGCGGCGGGTGGGCGCGGCTTTTCCACAGGTGTGGGCCGGTGGGCGCGTAGTTGTCCACAGGGTCTGACGTGTTTCGGCCACCGGCTGTACCGTCGTCACAAGTTGATGTTCGTGCGATGACGTGTGCGGGGGAGGCGGTCCGAGTGACCGAGGCCGGTACGACGGCAGGGCCGGTGGCCGAGGCGGAGTCGACGGAACTCCGGGAGACCGGGGCGAGGGCCGCGGTGTCGCCGGGGGCCGGCGCGAGGGTGCCGGGGGTGCCCGGGTTCGCCCGGTGGCCCTCGGTGGGGTCGCCCAAGGACGAGGGCAAGGCGCTGCGCACACGGGTGCCCCGCAGCGCGCACGCGGATCTGACGCTCACCACCGACCGGCCGGACGCGGTCGCCGCGGTGGAGGAGTCCAACCGCGGCCGGATCGCCGGTCTCACCCCGATAAGGGTCGGCAGGATGTCGGCCACCCCCTTCGCGTTCCTGCGCGGCTCGGCGGGCCTCATGGCCCACGACCTCGCCCGCACGCCCATGACCGGCATCGGCACCCAGATCTGCGGCGACGCCCACGCGGCCAACTTCGGTCTGTACGGGGACGCGCGCGGCGGCCTGGTCATCGACCTCAACGACTTCGACGAGACCGTGCACGGTCCCTGGGAGTGGGACCTCAAGCGCCTCGCCGCCTCGTTGGTGCTCGCCGGCCGCGAGGCGGGCGCCGACGAGGACATCTGCCGCAAGGCGGCGTACGACGCGACGGGCGCCTACCGGCGCACGATGCGGCTCCTCGCCAAGCTCTCGGCGCTCGACGCGTGGAACGCCATCGCGGACGAGGAACTGGTCTCCTACACCGACGCCCACGACCTGCTGGGCACGCTGGAGCGGGTCTCGGAGAAGGCGCGCGCCAACACGAGCGGCCGTTTCGCGGCGAAGGCGACCCGGCCGGTCGAGGGCGGCGGACGCCACTTCGTGGACGCCCCGCCGGTGCTGCGCCGCGTGGAGGACGCGGAGGCCGCCGCCGTGGCCACCTCCCTGACGCAGTACCTGACCACGCTCTCGGAGGACCGCCATCCGCTGCTCGCCCGGTACGCCGTGCACGATGTGGCTTTCCGCGTGGTCGGCACCGGTAGCGTGGGCACCCGCTCGTACGTCGTGCTGCTCCTGGACCACCGCGGGGAACCGCTCGTCCTCCAGGTGAAGGAGGCCCGTCCCTCGGCGCTGGAGCCGCACCTCGCGACCGCCGGCTTCGAGGTGCCGGAGGTGGACCACGAGGGACGCAGGGCGGTCTTCGGCCAGAAGCGTATGCAGGTCGTCAGCGACATACTGCTGGGCTGGACCACGGTCGACGGACTGCCCTTCCAGGTACGCCAGTTCCGTAACCGCAAGGGCAGCGTCGACCCCGCGGCGCTGGCCGCCGACCAGATCGACGACTACGGCCGTATGACCGGCGCCCTCCTCGCCCGCGCCCACGCCCACAGCGCCGACCCCCGCCTCATCGCCGGCTACTGCGGCAAGAACGACGAACTCGACGAGGCGACGGCCACGTTCGCCGTGACCTATGCGGACCGCACGGAGGCGGACCACGCGGACCTGGTGGCGGCGGTGCGGGCGGGGCGGATCGCGGCGGAGGTGGGGGTCTGAGGGAGGGCCCTCGGGGCGGCCGGGGTTCCGGACACGGTCGGGGTGCGGTTCCGGATACGAGTCTGGATACGAGTCCGGATCTGGGGCCGGACATGGGTTCGCATACGGGGCAGGCCTTCGCCCCTGCGTCCGCAGGTCTCCGGTGGCTTTCGGTGGGGCTCGGAGCCGTGGCCTAGGCTGGGTCGGGTGACGACCCCGGAAGCCGAGCAGACACCGTCCGAGCGCCCCGCCGAGCCTGTGGAGCCCGAGGAGGGCACGGAGCCCGTCGAAGGCGCGGCGCCTGTCGGGGGCGCGGCGTCCGCCGAGGGCGCCGGCTCCGGGCGGCCCGAGGAGCGGCTGGAGCGGGCCGTGCGGGCGGCCGAGCAGGCGCTGATCGAGTACGAGATCGCCGTCGAGACCTTCCGGGTCGAGGTGGAGAACTTCTCCCGGCTGCACCACCAGAAGCTCGGCCCCGTGTACGCGCGGCTCGACGAGCTGGACGCCCGGATCGCCGAGGCGAAGGCAGAGCGCACCGGTGACCCCGAGGACGTGCGCAAGGCGCAGGAGGCGCGGGCCCGGGTCATGCCCATGCCGGGCGTGGAGGAGCTGTTCCACGGCTGGATGGACTCGGACGGTCTGTTCCCCGAGGCCGCGGCCATGCTCACCGACCAGCCCGTGCGGTCCCCGGAGCGGGTGCGCCCGAGCGACGAGGCCCGCAGGCTCTACCGCGAGCTGGTTCGCAAGGCCCACCCCGACCTGGCACAGGACGACAAGGAGCGGGAGCGGCGGGACGAGTTCATATCGCGGGTGAACGCCGCGTACGGGCGTGGTGACGAGGCGCTGCTGCGGGAGCTGTCCGCGGAGTGGGCGGCCGGGCCCGTGCCGGAGGAGCGCAGGCCGAGCCGCGCCGAGGAGCTGTACGCCCGCCTCGAATGGCTCGCCCAGCGCAAGGAACTGCTCGCCCTCGTCGCCCGCGAGCTGGAGGAAGGCGCCATCGGCTCGATGCTCCGTCTCGCCCCGGACGACCCCGACCGCCTCCTCGAAGAGATCGCCGACCAATTGCTGGCGGAGGTCGAACAGCGGGAAGCGGAGCTGGCGGAACTGCTCGGCCAGGACGGATAGCCCGGACTGTCCGGACAGTCCGGACAGTCCGGGGAGGTCTGCTCTGACCTGCCGTGTGCCGTGCCCCGCTCTGCCTGCGCCGTCCGGTCGGACCGTCGAGGGCTCGGGCCGACGGCTGTCCGGTCCGGTAGCGTCGTACGCATGCATTTCGGAGCTGGTGTGCCCACGGTCGAGGTCGGAGACCTCAAGGACGACGACTTCCTGCTGGATGTCCGGGAGGACGACGAGTGGCAGGCGGGTCATGCCGAAGGGGCGCTGCACATCCCCATCAGTGAGTTCGTGGCGCGCTACGGCGAGGTGACCGAGGCGGCTCCGCAGGACGGCAGGATCCATGTGATCTGCCGTTCGGGCGGGCGTTCGGCGCAGGTCACCATGTATCTCGTCCAGCAGGGCATCGACGCCGTGAACGTGGACGGCGGCATGCAGGTCTGGGCGGCCGCCGGACGTCCGGTGGTGGACGACAAGGGCGGAACGGGGTTCGTTCTCTAGCGAACGAGCGCGGGGACCGTAGGCGGGTGGGGGCGCGCGGGCAGGGTGTGCGCGCCCCGAGTCGCGGCGTGCGCGGCGCTCAGGTCAGTGGGTGTGCCGCCAGAAGGTCGCCCAGTGCTTCCTCCTGGGCCGCCGCGGGGCCGAGCGAGAGTTCGAGGTGCTTGGCCCAGGCGTGATAGCGGTGCAGGGGATAGTCGACGTCGGCGCCGAAGCCCCCGTGCAGATGCTGCGCGGTCTGCACGACCCGTCGTACGCCCTCCGAGGCCCAGATCTTGGCCACGGCGACATCTCCGGCGGCGGGCAGCGCGCCCCCCGCACCGGAGGTGATCCGCCAGGCGGCCTGCCACAGTGTCGCCTCCATCGCACGGAGGTCGATGAAGCGGTCGGCGGCCTGTACGGCGACGGCCTGGAACGAGGCGATCGGGAAGCCGAACTGTTCCCGTTTGCCGGCGTACTCGCTGGTCATGTCGAGTACGCGCTCGCCCAGCCCGAGCGCCAGCGCGCACGTCCCGGTGGCCAGCAGTTCCCGCAGCCGCTCCCACGCCCCCTCCGCGTCGATGATGTCCCGCGCGGCGATCCGTGCCGACTCCAGCCGTAGTTCCGCCAGCCGTTCCCCGGTGGTGGAGATCTGCTCGGCGAGCGTCACCCCCTCGTGGGCGCGGGGAACGAGGGCGAGCACGGCCCGGCCGTCGGCGGCAGCGGTCGCGTCCCCCTCGGCGCCGTCGTCGGCGAGGCCGGGGGCGACCGACTCGGGTGCGACCGTCGCGGGGACGACGACGAAGTCCGCGTTGTGCGCCCAGGGCACCGCCGTCTGCACGCCGTCCAGGACCCAGGTGCCGTCGCCGTCCCGCCGTGCGGACACGGCGAGTTCGGCCGGATCGTGGCCGGTGCGGCCGTGCGCGGCGACGGTCAGAACGACCTCGCCCCGGCCGACGCGTGCGAGCAACTCCGCCTTCAGCTCCTCGCTCCCGTGCGCCTGCACGGCCACGGCTGCCGCGCTGCTCTCCAGCAACGGCCCCCTGGCCAGCACCTTCGCCGACTCGCGCAGCACCAGGCACAGTGCGATCGGGTCGAGGCCCGAACCGCCGTACGCGGGGTCCAGCAGCAGGCTCAGCAGGTCCGCGTCGGCGAGCTTCGCCCACAGGGCGCGGTCGAAGTCGTCCGCCACGGCACCCGGTACGAGCGACGGGCTCGGTATCCCGTCCGGCGCGACCCCGGCGAACACCGCCCGTGCCGCCTCGGTCGCCGCCCGCTGCTCCTCGGTGAAGGTGAAGTCCACGGTCCCGCCCCTTCCGTGTCGCCGATGACGGGGCGTCAAGATAGAACAGGTTCTAGAAGAAGGGAATGGTGCGGCGGGGCCGAGGCGCTGGTCGGGTGACAACGGGGCGGTCCGGGCGGTCCGGGCGGGCCGGGCAGGCGGCGGAGCGGTCGGGGGCGGCTTGCGGGAGAGAGGCGGACCACACCGCGCCGTAAGGTGTCCCCCGCTGTGGATAACCTCAGGGGTGCCGTGTGAGCGGTGTGACGATGTGACTGCTGTGGCTGTCGGGGCTGTGCCGGAGGTGCGCGGCTGAGTAAGTTCCGGTGGGGAAGTGGACCGGTGAGTGGGAATCGGGGAGCGGGGCGGAATGGACGCGAACGACGAGGTCTCGAGCGCCCGGCGAGGGCCGGACGAGCCCGAGGGCTCCGCCTCCGCGAGCGACGGGCCCCCACAGGCCCGCCCTCCCCGGCAGACCCCGGACCCGGACCCGTACTCGGACCCGGACCCCGCCTCCGACGCGGACCCAGCCTCCGACCCGCCGCCGGTCTCGACCTCGATCTCGATCCCTGCTCAGGCCCCGGCCTCGGACCCAGCCTCGGACGCGCCCACGCCTGAGCCCGCGTCCTCGCGCCCGCCGCAGCCGGTCTCCGGTATCGGCGCGCTCACCCTGCCGTACCAGATAGCCGTGGCCCTGGTGCTCGCGGTCGTGGCGGTGGCGACCTGCGCGCATCTCGGGCTGTTGTTCCTCCATATCGCGCCCTCGAACACGCTGACGAAGCAGCACGGTCGGGCGGTGGACGAGTGGGTGTACCCGGAGTTCGAGCAGAACTGGAAGCTGTTCGCGCCGAACCCGTTGCAGCAGAACATCGCGGTGCAGGCGCGCGCCGAGGTCCGTACCCCGGACGGTGGGACGCGCGAGACCGGTTGGTACGACCTGTCCGCGTTGGACGGCGCCGCGATCGACCGGAATCCGCTGCCGAGCCACACCCAGCAGAACGAGCTGCGCCGGGCCTGGGACTTCTATGTCGCCACGCATGACGGCGAACACCGCGCCACCTCGTCGCGCGGCGATCTGTCCGAGCGCTATGTGCGCCGCATCGTGGTGATGCGCCTCGACCGCGAGCAGGCCGGCGGGTCCGACGGTGTGATCGAGCGGATCCAGCTGCGGTCCCGTAGCACCAATGTGCCGTCGCCCGAGTGGAGCGAGGAAAAGGTGTCCGACAAGCCCGTCGTCCGTGAGCTGCCCTGGTGGTCGGTGACCGACAACGACCGGACGGACGCCGCCGCCAACGCGGCCGGCGCCGGCCGGAGCGTCACCGGTCGGACGGAGGCGAGCGCCGAATGAGCTCCATGAGCCCGACCGGCCCGGTCCGGCCGGTGAGCCCGACGGGGCGTCTCACCGCCGCGATAGCCAACGGCATCACCCGTGTCTCGGATCGCGCGCTGGGTCCGTACCAGAGCGCGATCATCCGTATCGGCTTCTCCGTGACCTGGCTGTTCTTCCTGCTGCGCGAGTTCCCGCACCGACGCGAGCTGTACGGCCCCCAGGGGCCCTGGAGCTGGGAGCTGGCCCAGCGGCTGACCGCGGACAACGACGCCTTCACGGTGCTGATGTGGTCCGACAGCATGGTGTGGTTCGAGATCGTCTACGCCGTCGCCGTCCTGTCCAGCTTCCTTCTGCTGCTCGGCTGGCGCACCCGCGCGATGAGCGTGCTCTTCATGGTGGGCGTCCTCTCGCTGCAGAACCGCAGCGTCTTCATGGGCGACGGCGGCGACAACGTCCTCCACCTCATGGCGATCTATCTCGTCTTCGTCCGCTGCGCCCAGGTCTGGTCGCTGGACGCACGGCGCGCACGGCGCACGCGCGAGCGCGTGGAGCGGGACGGCAGGGCGCCGGAGGACCGGGTCGGTCCCGCCCTGTGGTGCGTGCTCGGGTTCGCGCTGCTGGTGGCGACGTTCGGCGGTCTGATTCCAGGGGGTCTACTGGGCGGCTGGCTGACGTTCTTCTGGGGGTTGTGGGCGGTGCACGGCTTGTGGTGGGCCGCCGGACGCATCGAATCGGACCCCAAGCCGCGCGTGCTGCTCGACATCGTCGGCAACCTCACGCACAACGCCGTCCTGGTCGTGGTCATGGCCGAGGCGTGTCTGATCTACGCGGCGGCCGGCTGGTACAAGGTCCAGGGCGGGCGCTGGCAGGACGGCACGGCCGCCTACTACCCGCTCCACCTGGACTACTTCTCGCCCTGGGCCGCGCTCTCCGACCTGATGACGTCCAGCGGCACGATGGTGATGCTGGTGACGTACGGGACGGTGATCGTGCAGGTCGCCTTCCCGTTCACGCTCTTCAACCGGCGCGTCAAGAACGTCCTGCTGGCGGTCATGATGACCGAGCACGCCGTGATCGCCGTCGTGCTGGGCCTGCCGTTCTTCTCGCTCGCGATGATCACCGCCGACGCCGTCTTCCTGCCGACGTCCTTCCTGAAGCGCCTGGGCGGCCTGGTGGCACGCGCGCGTGAGCGTGTCGTACGTCGTGTGCTGCCAAGGCGGGCCCTCCCGGTCCCGGGGCCGCGTGACCCGCAACGGCCACCGCTCCCGCAGGACACGGAGACGGAGGCGGAGACCGAGAAGAAGGGGACGGGGACGGCCGAGCAGGCCCGCGTAGGCTTCACCGCATGAACGATCCGGTGAGCGATCCGGTGAGCGGCGCAGAGGACGGGCCGACCGACGCCCCCCTGCGGACCTGGCGTCGCCTCGCCGACACCGCCGTCCTGCTGGACGGATTCCACGCGCTCAAGCACGCCGTGCGCTTCGGCGCCGACGTGCCGGTGGCCGTCACCGCCGACCGCACGGCGGCGCTCGCCCTCGCCGACGATCTGGCGCCGGACGTACGGGACCGGCTCGCGGACCTCCTCCAGGAGGTCCCGCAGGAGACGTACCGGACCCTCGTGCCGCGCCCGCACCCCACCGCCGTCGCCGCCCTGGCCGTACGCCCCTCGCGCGCGGCCCAGTTGGCGGTGCTCGCCCACACCCCGCGCACCGCCCCCGTCGTCGTCCTCGACAACCCGCGCAACCTGGGCAACGCGGGGGCCGTGATCCGGCTGGCCGCCGGTTTCGGTGCGACCGGTGTGGTCACCACGGGCACCCTGGACCCCTGGCATCCCACGGTCGTCCGTGGCGGGGCGGGCCTGCACTTCGCGACCGCCGTCGAGCACCTGGAGGTAGCCGATCTGCCCCCGGGTCCGCTCTTCGCGCTCGATCCCGAGGGCGACGACATCCGGGGCCTGAAGCTCCCGGACGACGCCGTCCTCGCCTTCGGCTCCGAACGCAGCGGCCTCTCCACCGAACTCCGCGCCCGGGCCGACCACTTGCTGTCCCTCCCGATGCGCCCCCAGGTCTCCAGCTACAACCTGGCGACCAGCGTGGCGATGACGCTGTACCACTGGAGCTTGGGCGCTTCCTAGAGACACCTGAGCCGCAGCGCCCCGAAAGGGGCGCGGGGAACCGCGCGATCAGCCACAACGGACCCGCAGCCGCTCCCACGCCCCATGCGACCCCCTACGCCTCGCGCCGCACCTCCACCACACGGAACCGGTTCGCCACGAACGCCCCGTCGCACAACGCCGCGTTGGCGGCGGGGTTGCCACCCGACCCGTGGAAGTCCGAGAACGCCGCCGTCTGGTTCACATACACCCCACCCGTGAGGTTCAGCGACAACTGCGCGCACTCCTCCAGGCAGACCTCCTCGACGGCCTCGGCCACCTCGTCGGAGGTCGTGTACGCGCCGACGGTCATCGCGCCCTTGTCGCCGATGGTCCGGCGCAGCAACTCCACCCCGTCCGCCGCCGAGTCGACGGCGACGGCGAACGACACGGGCCCGAAGCACTCACTCATGTAGGCGGCCTCGTCCTCGGGCCGCTCCCAGAACTTCCGCGCGCCGTCGAGCTTCACGATCACCGGTGTGCGGACGACCGCGCCGGGGAAGTCCGGGTGGGCGATCTCCCGTGAGGCGAGGGCGACTTCGCCGAGCGACGCGGCGGCTTCGAGGCGGGCCTTGACGTCGGGGTTCACGATCGCGCCGAGCAGAGCGTTCGCGCGCGCGTCGTCGCCCAGCAGGCCACCGATCGACCTGGCGAGGTCCGCGACGACCTCGTCGTAGGACTTGGGGCCCTCGTCGGTGGTGATGCCGTCGCGGGGGATCAGCAGGTTCTGCGGGGTGGTGCACATCTGGCCGCTGTACAGCGACAGGGAGAAGGCCAGGTTGGAGAGCATGCCCTTGTAGTCGGCGGTGGAGTCGACGAGCACCGTGTTGACGCCGGCCTTCTCCGTGTAGACCTCCGCCTGGCGGGCGTTGGCCTCCAGCCAGTCGCCGAAGGACGTCGAGCCGGTGTAGTCGATGATGCGGATCTCGGGGCGGGTGGCCAGGTCCTTGGCGATGCCCTCGCCGGGGCGTTCGGCGGCCAGCGCCACCAGGTTGGGGTCGAAGCCGGCCTCGGCGAGGACCTCGCGGGCGACCTGGACGGTGAGGGCGAGCGGCAGCACCGCGCGCGGGTGGGGCTTCACCAGGACCGCGTTGCCGGTGGCGAGGGAGGCGAACAGGCCCGGGTAGCCGTTCCACGTCGGGAAGGTGTTGCAGCCGATGACCAGGGCGATGCCGCGCGGGACTGGCTTGAACCGCTTGGTGAGCGTGAGCGGGTCGCGCTTGCCCTGGGGCTTGCTCCACTGCGCCTCGTCGGGGGTGCGGACCTGCTCCGCGTACGCGTACGCCACCGCTTCCAGGCCCCGGTCCTGGGCGTGCGGGCCGCCGGCCTGGAAGGCCATCATGAAGGCCTGGCCGCTGGTGTGCATGACGGCGTGGGCGAACTCGTGGGTGCGGTCGCTGATCCGCTTGAGGATCTCCAGACACACCGCCGCGCGCGCCTCGGCGCCCGCGTCGCGCCACGCGCGCTGTCCCGCCTTCATGGCGGGCAGCAGCGTGTCGACGTCCGCGTGCGGGTAGGTGACGCCGAGCTCGATGCCGTAGGGGGAGACCTCGCCGCCCACCCAGTCGTCGGTGCCGGGCTGGCCGAGGTCGAGTCGGGTGCCCAGGAGGGCGTCGAAGGCGGCCTTGCCCTCGGCCATGCCCAGGCTGCCGTTCTCGCCGTACGCCTTGGGGTGTTCGGGGTGGGGCGACCAGTACGCGCGCGTGCGGATCGCTTCCAGCGCCTGGTCGAGCGTGGGCCGATGCTCGGCGATGAGGGCGTGCGCGGACGGTTCGGCGGCCATGCGTGACCAACTCCTCACGTCAGGGCTCTTCGTCGGGCTCTGACCTGGGCAGGAACATGCGGACAGAGTTAGAGTAACCGAACGATCGGTCGGGACAAGGGGGTCCGCCGCATCTGTGGACAACCCCGTGCGGGAGGATCGCGCACATGACAGGACTCGACCTCAGCAGCCCCGTGGCCGTCGTCGGTACCGGCACCATGGGCCAGGGCATCGCCCAGGTCGCACTGGTCGCGGGCCATCCCGTACGAATGTTCGATGCTGCCCCCGGCCGTGCGCGGGAGGCCGCCGACGCGATCGGCGCCCGGCTGGACCGGCTCGTCGCGAAGGACCGCATGACCGGCGCAGACCGGGACGCCGCGCGCGCCCGGCTGCACGCCGCCGAGAGCCTCGACGACCTCGCGGACTGCGGGCTCGTCGTCGAGGCGATCCTGGAGCGGCTGGAGGTCAAGCAGGAGCTGTTCCGCGCGCTGGAGGGCGTCGTCGGCGAGGACTGTCTGCTCGCCACCAACACCTCCTCCCTGTCCGTCACGGCCATCGGGGGCGCCCTGCGCAACCCGGGCCGTTTCGTGGGCCTGCACTTCTTCAACCCCGCGCCGCTGCTGCCCCTCGTCGAGGTCGTCTCCGGGTTCGCCACCGACGTCACGTCGGCCACGCGCGCGTACGAGACGGCCCGTGCCTGGGGCAAGACACCGGTCGCCTGTGCCGACACCCCCGGCTTCATCGTCAACCGCATCGCACGGCCGTTCTACGCCGAGGCCTTCGCGGTGTACGAGTCGCAGGCCGCTGAGCCCGTCACCATCGACGCGATCCTCCGCGAGTGCGGCGGCTTCAGGATGGGCGCCTTCGAGCTGACCGACCTCATCGGGCAGGACGTCAACGAGTCCGTCACCCGTTCCGTGTGGCAGGCCTTCTTCCAGGACGTGCGCTTCACGCCCTCGCTCGCCCAGCGGCGGCTCGTGGAGTCCGGCCGGCTCGGCCGGAAGACGGGCCAGGGCTGGTACGAGTACGCCGACGGCGCCGAGCGCCCCGAGCCGCACACCGCCGACCCGGTCCCGGCGCCCGCCTATGTCGTCGTCGAGGGCGATCTGGGCCCCGCCTCCGAGCTGCTCGCGCTGATCCGGGAGGCGGGCATCTCCGTCCGCGAGGACGAGGAGGACCACGGCACCCGGCTCGTCCTGCCGAGCGGCGGCCAGCTGGCCCTCGCCGACGGGCAGACCTCCGTGGAGTTCCGGGACGTCGTCTACTTCGACCTCGCGTTCGACTACCGCAGGGCGACCCGGATCGCCCTGTCCGCCTCGCAGGACACCTCACCGCAGACCCTCGCGGAGGCCACCGGGCTCTTCCAGAAGCTCGGCAAGGACGTCAGCGTCATCGGGGACGCCCCCGGCATGATCGTCGCCCGCACGGTGGCGCGGATCGTGGACCTCGCGCACGACGCCGTCGCCAAGGGGGTGGCCACCCAGGAGGACATCGACACGGCGATGCGGCTGGGCGTCAACTACCCGCTGGGGCCCTTCGAATGGAGCCGCAGGCTGGGGCGCAACTGGGCGTACGCCCTCCTGGACGACCTGCACCTGCGCGACCCCTCCGGGCGCTACGCGCCGTCCCTGGCGCTGTACCGCCACGCCTACGCCTCCGACAAGCGGGAGGGCACCTCCTCATGACCACCGCCAAGCGCGACACGTACACCCCGGAGACGCTGCTGTCCGTCGCCGTCCGGGTCTTCAACGACCGCGGCTACGACGGCACCTCCATGGAGCATCTCTCCAAGGCGGCCGGTATCTCCAAGTCGTCGATATACCACCACGTCACGGGCAAGGAGGAGCTGCTGCGCCGGGCCGTCAGCCGGGCGCTGGACGGGCTCTTCGGCATCCTCGACGAGGAACCCGCGCGCGCGGGACGCGCGGTGGAGCGCCTGGAGCACGTCGTACGGCGCATGGTCGAGGTGCTCATGAACGAGCTGCCCTACGTGACCCTGCTGCTGCGGGTGCGCGGCAACACCGACACCGAGCGCTGGGCGCTGGAGCGGCGCCGCGAGTTCGACCACCGGGTCGCCGAGCTGCTGAAGGCCGCCGCCGCCGACGGGGACGTGCGCGGCGACGTGGAGGTGCGGCTCGCGACCCGGCTCGTCTTCGGGATGATCAACTCCATCGTGGAGTGGTACCGGCCGGACGGACGGGGCATGGGCGAGCGGGAAGTGTCGGAAGCGGTGGCGCACCTGGTCTTCTCGGGACTTCGCGCCCAGGACTGAGCGCCCTCGGGAAGCCCGTGCGCCCGCGCGCGGGGTGGGGCGCCCGGCCTGTTCCACGCCTTCCTCTCACCCCTCCGGTTCGACGTCCTCCTCCTCGAACACCAGCAGTGTCCGGGTGCTGAGCACCTCCGGGATGGCCTGGAGCTTGGTGAGGACGACCTCGCGCAGGGCCCGGTTGTCCGAGGTGTGCACCAGCAGCAGGACGTCGTAGTCGCCGCCGACCAGCGCGATGTGGGCGGCGCCGGACAGCTGGCGCAGCTGGTCGCGGACCGTGCGCCAGGAGTTCTGCACGATCTTGAGGGTGATGTAGGCCGAGGTGCCCTTGCCGGCGCGCTCGTGGTTCACGCGCGCCCCGAAGCCGCGGATCACGCCGTCCTCGATGAGGCGGTTGATACGGGCGTAGGCATTGGCACGGGAGACATGGACGCGTTCGGCGACGGACCGTATCGAGGCGCGGCCGTCGGCCTGGAGCATGCGCAGGATGTCCTGATCTACGGCGTCCAGCGGTCGCGGGGGCGGCAGGGCCGGGCCGTGCTCCGGCGGCTCGGCCATTTGTTCAGGCGCCATGTGCCCCTGCCTCCCTACCATGGACGTACTGCGTTCATTTCAGGCTGTGCAGAACCGTTTGTCCACAGCCTGAGGGTGCCTGTAGCCAAAATGCGTCAACGACCGAACAATCGGTAGGTGAGACGCGTCACAGCCGTGCCGCGTCCCGGAGCCACTCCCACGAGGAGGTGCCGTATGACGGTCATGGAGCAGCGGGGCGCGTACCGCCCGACACCGCCGCCCGCCTGGCAGCCCCGCACGGACCCCGCGCCGCTGCTGCCCGACGCCCTGCCGTACCGCGTGCTCGGCACCGACGCGGCGGCCGACGCCGACCCCGCGCTGCTGCGCCGGCTCTACGCGGAGCTGGTGCGTGGCCGCCGCTACAACACGCAGGCCACGGCCCTGACCAAGCAGGGCAGGCTCGCCGTCTATCCCTCCAGCACCGGCCAGGAGGCCTGCGAGGTCGCCGCCGCGCTGGTCCTCGAAGAGCGGGACTGGCTCTTCCCGAGCTACCGCGACACGCTCGCCGCCGTCGCCCGAGGCCTCGACCCCGTGCAGGCGCTCACGCTGCTGCGCGGCGACTGGCACACCGGCTACGACCCGCACGAGTACCGCGTGGCCCCCCTGTGCACCCCGCTCGCCACCCAGCTCCCGCACGCCGTGGGCCTCGCGCACGCCGCCCGGCTCAAGGGCGACGACGTGGTGGCGCTCGCCCTGGTCGGCGACGGCGGCACCAGCGAGGGCGACTTCCACGAGGCGCTCAACTTCGCCGCCGTGTGGCAGGCCCCGGTCGTCTTCCTCGTCCAGAACAACGGCTTCGCGATCTCCGTCCCGCTCGCCAAGCAGACCGCCGCCCCGTCGCTCGCC
Source organism: Streptomyces sp. NPDC001868 (assembly GCF_040297125.1). Taxonomy (NCBI): domain Bacteria; kingdom Bacillati; phylum Actinomycetota; class Actinomycetes; order Kitasatosporales; family Streptomycetaceae; genus Streptomyces; species Streptomyces sp. NPDC001868. The sequence goes on from NZ_JBEOYO010000010.1 coordinate 84,313, forward strand.
CACAAGGCCGTCGGCTACGGGATGCCGGGCCGTCTGGTCGACGGCAACGACGCGGCGGCCGTGCACCAGGTGCTCGCCGAAGCCGTGGCCCACGCGCGCGCGGGCGGCGGCCCCACCCTGGTCGAGGCGGTGACCTACCGCATCGACGCCCACACCAACGCCGACGACGCGACCCGCTACCGGGGTGCCGACGAGGTCGAGACCTGGCGCGCGCACGACCCGATCGCTCTCCTGGAGCACGAGCTGACCGAGCGCGGCCTCCTCGACGAGGACGGCGTCCGGGTCGCCCGCGAGGCCGCCGAGACGATGGCGGCCGACCTGCGCGAGCGCATGAACCAGGACCCGGTGCTCGACCCCATGGACCTCTTCGCCCACGTCTACGCCGAACCCACTCCTCAACTGCGCGAACAGGAAGCCCTGCTCAGGGCCGAGCTGGCGGCGGAGCAAGAAGGGGCGCACCGATGACCACCGTCGCGCTCAAGCCCGCCACCATGGCGCAGGCGCTCACCCGCGCCCTGCGCGACGCCATGACCGCCGACCCCACCGTGCACGTCATGGGCGAGGACGTCGGCGCCCTCGGCGGTGTCTTCCGGGTCACCGACGGGCTCGCGAAGGAGTTCGGCGAGGACCGGGTCACCGACACCCCGCTCGCCGAGGCGGGCATCCTCGGCACGGCCGTCGGCATGGCCATGTACGGGCTCCGGCCGGTCGTGGAGATGCAGTTCGACGCGTTCGCCTACCCGGCGTTCGAGCAGCTCATCAGCCATGTCGCCCGGATGCGCAACCGCACGCGCGGGGCGATGCCCCTGCCGATCACCATCCGTGTCCCGTACGGCGGCGGCATCGGCGGCGTCGAGCACCACAGCGACTCCTCCGAGGGGTACTACATGGCGACTCCGGGGCTCCATGTCGTCACGCCCGCCACGGTCGCCGACGCCTACGGCCTGCTGCGCGCCGCCATCGCCTCCGACGACCCCGTCGTCTTCCTGGAACCCAAGCGCCTGTACTGGTCGAAGGACTCCTGGAACCCCGAGGAGCCCCAGCCCGTGGAGCCCATCGGCCGCGCGGTCGTGCGCCGCGCCGGCCGCAGCGCCACCCTGATCACCTACGGCCCGTCCGTACCCGTCTGTCTGGAGGCCGCCGAGGCGGCCACGGCCGAGGGCTGGGACCTCGAAGTCGTCGACCTGCGCTCCCTGGTGCCCTTCGACGACGAGACGGTCGCCGCGTCGGTACGGCGGACCGGGCGCGCGGTCGTCGTCCACGAGTCCGGCTCCTACGGCGGCCCGGGCGGCGAGATCGCGGCCCGTGTCACCGAGCGCTGCTTCCACCACCTGGAGGCGCCCGTGCTGCGCGTCGCCGGGTTCGACATCCCCTACCCGCCGCCGATGCTGGAGCGGCACCATCTGCCCGGCGTCGACCGGATCCTGGACGCCGTGGGGCGCCTGCAGTGGGAGACGGAGAACTGATGGCCCAGGTGCTGGAGTTCAAGCTGCCCGACCTCGGCGAAGGGCTCACCGAGGCCGAGATCGTCCGCTGGCTGGTCCAGGTCGGGGACGTCGTCGCGATCGACCAGCCGGTCGTCGAGGTCGAGACGGCCAAGGCCATGGTCGAGGTCCCCTGCCCCTACGGCGGTGTCGTCACCGCCCGCTTCGGCGAGGAGGGCACGGAACTGCCCGTGGGGGCACCGCTGTTGACGGTGGCCGTGGGGGCGCCGGTCGCCGACGGTTCCGCCGGGCACGCGGGCGCGGCCGGAGCGGAGAAGGACGAGGGCTCCGGCAACGTCCTGGTCGGATACGGCACGGGAGCGCCTCCGGCGCGCCGCAGGAGGGTGCGGCCGGGGGAGCCCGCGCGGTCCGTCGTGCCGGTGCCCGTCCCGGCCGCTATTCCGTCACGCCCGGACGGTGCGGCTGTTCCGTCACGCCCGGGCGAAGCGGCTGCTCCGGCGCGCCCGGACGGGCCCGTGCCGGTCATCTCCCCGCTCGTCCGCCGCCTCGCCCGCGAGAACGGCCTCGACCTGCGGGAACTGAAGGGTTCCGGCCCCGAAGGGCTGATCCTGCGGGCGGACGTGGAGCACGCGCTGCGGTCCGCCGCGCCCTCGGCCCGGGTGCCGCAGGCGCAGGAGGCACCGGCCGTGCGGCCCGTCGCGGTCCCCGCCGCACAGCCCGCCGCGACAGCCGCCCCCGGCACCCGCGTCCCCCTGCGTGGCGTCCGGGGCGCCGTCGCCGACAAGCTCTCCCGCAGCCGGCGCGAGATCCCCGACGCGACCTGCTGGGTGGACGCCGACGCGACGGAACTGATGAACGCGCGCACCGCCATGAACGCCGCCGGCGGCCCGAAGATCTCCCTCCTCGCGCTGCTCGCCCGGATCTGCACCGCCGCGCTGGCCCGTTTTCCGGAGCTGAACTCGACGGTCGACATGGAGGCCCGCGAGGTCGTACGGCTCGACCGGGTGCACCTCGGGTTCGCCGCGCAGACGGAACGGGGGCTGGTCGTGCCCGTCGTACGGGACGCGCACACCAGGAACGCGGAGTCGCTCGGCGCCGAGTTCGCCCAGCTGACCGAGGCGGCCCGGACCGGGACACTGACGCCGGGCCAGCTGACCGGCGGGACCTTCACGCTGAACAACTACGGCGTGTTCGGCGTCGACGGTTCCACACCGATCATCAACCACCCCGAGGCCGCCATGCTCGGCGTCGGCCGCATCGTCCCCAAGCCCTGGGTGCACCGGGGCGAGCTGGCGGTACGACAGGTCGTCCAGCTCTCGCTCACCTTCGACCACCGGGTGTGCGACGGCGGCACGGCGGGCGGCTTCCTGCGGTACGTGGCGGACTGCGTCGAACAGCCGGCGGTGCTGCTGCGCACGCTCTGATCACCGACTCCCCCGGTCCGCTCCGTGATTGCGCGGCCTCCTCGCGTTCCCTGTGATCGTGAAGGCACGCATACTCGGAGGGTGACCGCGTACGAGCCCCCGGGCGGCCCCGGTACCGAGGCGTTCGACGCCGTCGTGCTCGCCGGAGGAGCCGCCCGGCGGCTCGGCGGCGCCGACAAGCCCGCCGTGCGCGTGGGCGGACGGGCCCTGCTCGACCGGGTGCTGACCGCCTGCGCCGGGGCCGGGGCGACCGTCGTCGTCGCCGACCCCCGGCCCACCGCGCGGCCCGTGCTGTGGGCCCGCGAAGAACCTCTCGGAGGCGGCCCTCTCGCCGCGCTGGGCGCCGGCCTCGGGCACACCACCGCGCCGTACGTCCTCGTCCTCTCCGCCGATCTGCCGTTCCTGGACGAGGAGGCGGTGCGGCGGCTGCTCGACGCGCTCCTGACCGGTGCGGGCCAGGCCGACGGCGTCCTGGTCACCGACCCCGACGGCCGTGACCAGCCCCTCGTGGCCGTCTACCGGGCCGAGGCCCTGCGCCGTGAGCTGGCCCGGCTCGCCGCCGAGCACGACGGGCTCACCGGGCTCCCTCTGCGACGGCTGACCGCCGCGCTGCGCCTCACCCGTATCACCGACCCCCTCGCGTCCTTCGACTGCGACACCTGGGACGACATCGCCGCCGCCCGCGCACGGATCAGGGAGCATGGCCACGTGTTGGATGAATGGATTTCCGTAGTCAAGGACGAGCTGGGGATCGACCTGGACGTCGACATCACCGAGCTGCTCGACCTCGCCCGTGACGCCGCCCACAGCGTGGCCCGGCCCGCCGCCCCGCTGACCACGTTCCTCGTCGGCTACGCCGCCGCCCGGGCCGGGGGAGGCCCCGAGGCGGTCACCGAGGCCGCCCGCAAGGCGTCCGCCCTGGCCCTGAGCTGGGCCGCCGAGGACACCCCCGACGCCAAGCCGGACACCGGACCCGCGGTCGCGCCCGGCGGCGGCCAGGACACCGGTCCGGCCGCCGGATGACCGCCCAGGACGCCGAGGAACTCGACGTGGAGGAGGCGCTGGCCGTGGCCAACGACAGGGCCGTCCGGGGACCGGGCGAACCCCGCTCCTCCCGCGAGACACCCACGACCGAGCGGGCCGACGCACACCGCGCCGACGCGCACCGGGCCAAGGACGACTCCCCCCACAAGGCCACCTCCTGGCCCGAGGCCCGGGCCGTCGCCGAGCGCGCCGCCCGCTCGGCCGGCCGCCGGGCCCCCGTGTCGGTCACCGTCGACAAGGCGCTCGGCCTCGTTCTCGCCGCCCCCCTCACCGCCCTCACCGACCTCCCCTCCTTCGACACCTCCGCGATGGACGGCTGGGCGGTCGCGGGCCCGGGCCCCTGGGAGGTACGGGCGGACGGTGTGCTGGCAGGGCACTCCGAGCCCGGGCGGCTCACGGACGGGGAGGCGGTCCGGATCGCCACCGGCGCCCGTATCCCGCTCGACACGACCGCCGTCCTGCGCAGCGAACACGGCCTCACCGACGACAACGGGCGACTGCACCCGACCCGGGACCTGGCCCACGGGCAGGACATCCGCCCACGGGGCCAGGAGTGCCGCACCGGCGACCAACTGCTGCCGCTCGGCACCCAGATCACCCCCGCCGCGCTCGGACTCGCGGCGGCCGCCGGGTACGACACCCTGAGCGTCCTCCCCCGCCCACGCGTCGAACTGCTCGTCCTGGGCGACGAACTGCTCACCGACGGGCTCCCGCGCGAGGGCCTGATCCGGGACGCCCTCGGGCCGATGCTGCCGTCCTGGCTCCGGGCACTCGGCGCCGAGATCACCGCCGTACGCCGCATCGGGGACGACGCCGACGCCCTGTACCGGGCCGTGAAGAAGTCCTCCGCCGACCTCGTCGTCACCACGGGCGGCACGGCCGCCGGACCCGTCGACCATGTCCACCCCATCCTGCGCCGCCTCGGGGCCGAACTCCTCGTCGACGGCGTGAAGGTGCGTCCGGGCCATCCCATGCTGCTGGCCCGTATCAAGCAGGATCAGCACCTCGTCGGTCTCCCCGGCAATCCCCTGGCCGCCGTCTCCGGGCTGTTCACGCTCGCCGAGCCCCTGCTGCGGACCCTCGCCGGACGCGCCGCCCCGGAGCCGTACGCGATGCCGCTGCGGGAGGCGGTGCACGGGCACCCCTACGACACCCGGCTCGTTCCGGTCGCCCTGCGTGGGGACGATGCCGTGCCGCTGCACTACAACGGTCCCGCTATGCTCCGCGGCATCGCCACCGCCGATGCCCTTGCCGTCGTACCGCCCGGAGGTGCCCGCCCCGGTCAGGAGCTGGAGCTGCTCGACCTGCCCTGGGCGACAGCGGGCATCCAGGTGTGTTTCACGTGAAACGTCCTTTGGCCGACCGGCCATGCGACCGACGATGTTTCACGTGAAACAACGAGTGGTGGGGGGCGAAGTGCAGTCAGGGGATGTACGTCGAAACGGGGAGTGTTTCACGTGAAACTGCCGGGCCATGATGCGATCGCCCGCAACGCGGACGAGCGTCTGGTGACCCACCAGGTGAAATTGCCGAGACGGGAGGTCGAGCGGCCGATCCGGCAGGTCGGCAAGCGGCTGGCGATGGCCTTGTTCGTGCTGGTCGCGACCGCGTTCATCGTCTATGCCGACCGCAGCGGGTACAACGACAACTCCGACGGTTCCGTCGACCTGCTCGATGCTTTCTACTACGCCACCGTCACCCTCTCCACCACCGGCTACGGCGACATCACCCCGGTCAGTGACGCTGCCCGGTTCACCAACATCTTCGTGATCACGCCCCTGCGGGTGCTGTTTCTGATCATCCTGGTCGGGACCACGCTGGAGGTCCTCACAGAGCGCACGCGTGAGGAATGGCGACTGAAACGCTGGAGGGCGACCTTGAGGGAGCACACCGTTGTAGTCGGCTGGGGGACGAAGGGGCGGTCGGCGATCCAGACCGTTTGTGCGACAGGGCTCAAGAAGGAGCAGGTCGTCGTCGTGGACCCCAGCTCCAAGGTCATCGACGCCGCGACGGCCGATGGATACACGGGCGTGGTCGGGGACGCGACCCGCAGTGATGTGCTGTTGCAGGCCGAGGCCCAGAAGGCGCGGCAGATCATCATCTCGACCGCGCGGGACGACACCGCCGTACTGGTCGCGCTGACCGCCCGCCAGCTCAACCGCGGGGCGAAGATCGTGGCCGCCGTACGGGAGGAGGAGAACGCGCCGCTGCTGAAGCAGTCGGGGGCGGACGTCGTGATCACCAGTGCCAGCGCGGCCGGACGGCTCCTCGGGCTCTCCGTGCTCAGCCCCGCCGCCGGCATGGTGATGGAAGACCTCATCCAGCAGGGCAGCGGGCTCGACATCGCCGAACGGCCGGTCATAAAGGCCGAGGTGGGGCGCGGCGTACGGGAGACCGAGGATCTGGTGGTCAGCGTGCTGCGCGGACATCGGGTGCTCGGCTACGACGATCCGTCCATCGGCGAGCTCCAGCTGACGGACCGGCTCATCACCATCGTCCGTGCCACGCCGAGCACGAAGATCACCCCTGAGACCAAGCATCTGCCGTAGCGGATCGGCGGCGACGGGTACGGGAACGGCGAAGAGGGCGCCCCGGGGACGTGTCCCGGGGCGCCCTCACCGTATGACCGGCCGGTCCGGCGGACCGCCTACTTGCGGTTGTACAGCCGCATCGTGATCGGCCCGAAGACCAGCACGAACAGGGCGGACCAGCCCAGCGTCCAGGCGATCTCCGCGGTCGGCCACTCGCCCGCCATCAGCTCGCGGACCGCCGAGGCCAGATGGGTGACCGGGCTGTTGTTGACGAACGCCTGGAGCCAGCCCGGCATCGTGCTCGGGTCGACGAAGACGTTGGACAGGAAGGTCAGCGGGAAGATCACCATCATGCTGACGCCCATCACGGACTTCTCGGTGCGCAGCATCAGGCCGAACATCGTCCAGATCCACGAGAACGCGAACGAGAAGACGATGAGCAGCGCGACCCCGGCGACCACGCCCACCACTCCGCCGTCCGGGCGGTAGCCGAGGATCATGCCGACGGTGAGCATCACCACGGACGCGATCGCGTAGCGCAGGGCGTCGCCCAGCAGATAGCCGACCATCGTCGACGGCCGCCAGATCGGCAGTGAGCGGAACCGGTCGAAGACACCCTTCTCGATGTCCGTGTTGACCGAGACACCGGTGTACATCGTGATCATCACGACCGACATCACCAGGATGCCCGGCAGCAGGAACTGGATGTACTCCTCCGGGGAGCCGGCCAGCGCCCCGCCGAAGAGGTACGTGTACATCAGCACCATCATGATCGGGAAGGCGGTGACGTCGAAGAGCTGCTCCGGCACGTGCTTGATCTTGAGCATCGCCCGCCAGCCGAAGGTCAGGGACGCCGACAGGGCGCTGGGCCGCGGCGGCCGGTCCTTGGAGATGAGCAGCGCGGCGAGCGACTCGGCGCTGACAGGGGCGAGTTCCTTGTTCTCGGTGGTGGTCGCGGTGCTCATGCCGCCGCCTCGTCCTTCGTCTCGGGGGCGTCGGCGGCCTGGGTGGCCGCCGCCTTGGTGTCGTGTCCGGTGAGGGCGAGGAACACCTCGTCCAGGCTGGGCTGCCCCAGCGAGAAGTTGTCGACGGTGATGCCAGTGCGGGCCAGCTCGGCGAGGGCCCGGGCGGCGGCCTCGGCGGCACCCTGTCCGTTGGCGGATCCCGCGCCCACGCGTGCCGTCAGCGCCACCGGGTCGGGTTCGCGCTGCACATCGGCGTCGAGGGCGAGCCGCAGGACCTCCTCGGCCTGGGGCCGCTGGGCCGCGTCGCGCAGCCGCAGATGGACGGAACCGGCGCCCACGGACGCCTTCAGCTCGCCCTTCGTGCCCTCCGCGATCACCTTGCCGTGGTCGATGACGGCGATCCGGGACGCCAGTTGGTCGGCCTCGTCCAGATACTGCGTGGTCAGCAGCACCGTCGTGCCCTGGGCGACCACGGCGCGCACGATGTCCCACACCTGGTTGCGGCTGCGCGGGTCGAGGCCGGTCGTCGGCTCGTCCAGGAACAGCAGGTCGGGGGTGTTCAGGATGGACGCGGCGATGTCGATACGGCGCCGCATACCGCCCGAGTAGTGCTTGACCTGTTTCGCGGCCGCCTCGCTCAGCCCGAAGGCCTCCAGCAACTGTTCGGCGCGATGCCGCGCCGCCCGCTTGTCGTGGCCGAGGAGCCGGGCGAGCAGTACCAGGTTCTCGGTGCCGGTCAGGTCCTCGTCCACGGAGGCGTACTGCCCGGTCAGGCTGACCCGGCCGCGTACCTCGTCGGCCTCCCGGACGACGTCGTGGCCGAAGACGTGCGCCTCGCCCCCGTCGGGGCGCAGCAGGGTGGCGAGCATCTTCACCGTGGTGGTCTTGCCGGCGCCGTTCGGGCCGAGGACGCCGTAGACCGTGCCCGCCGGCACGGCCAGGTCGACGCCGTCCACGGCCCGGGTCTCGCCGAAGGTCTTCACCAGACCCGCGGTCTCGATCGCGAGGCCGGACGTCTGTGCGCTCATGTCTGGGATCCTTCCGCGTACGGGGCCCGTGTCCGGGGCTACGCAAAGGGAGACCACCGGGACCGCCGAAACTCATCGGTCGCCGCGTGGGAAGTCGGGACCGCTTCGACATCGGGTGCGAAGCAGGGGGCCGAGAGCCCGTGCGGCCGTAAGGTCTCCACGGTCTCTCCGATGGTGAGCGATTGCACCCTAATTAGGACCAAGGGCGCAAGAGGATGGGACCGGGGAAGCAGGCCACCGTCGCAGGGGGCACGGCGTGGAGGCCGAGGAGTAGCGTCCCTCTCATGCATGCGATCACGATTCCCGAACCCGGTGGACCCGAGGCCCTGGTGTGGGACGAGGTCCCCGATCCGGTGCCCGGCGAGGGCGAAGTGCTCATCGAGGTGGCGGCGAGCGCGGTGAACCGCGCCGATCTGCTCCAACGGCAGGGCTTCTACGACCCGCCGCCCGGCGCCTCCCCCTATCCCGGCCTGGAGTGCTCCGGGCGGATCGCGGAGACCGGGCCCGGTGTGGCCGGGTGGAGCGTCGGCGACGAGGTGTGCGCGCTGCTCTCGGGCGGCGGTTACGCGGAGAAGGTCGTCGCCCCGGCGGGGCAGCTGCTGCCCGTGCCCGCCGGTCTCGACCTCAACCGGGCCGCCGCGCTGCCCGAGGTGACCTGCACGGTCTGGTCGAACGTCTTCATGATCGCCCACCTGCGCCCCGGCGAGACGCTCCTCGTGCACGGCGGCTCCAGCGGCATCGGCACGATGGCCGTCCAGCTCGGCAAGGCCGTCGGCGCGAAGGTCGCCGTCACGGCGGGCACCGAGGAGAAGCTCGCACAGTGCGCCGCCCTGGGCGCGGACATCCTGATCAACTACCGGGAGCAGGACTTCGTCGAGGAGGTCCGCAAGGCCACGGACGGCAGGGGCGCGGACGTCGTCCTCGACAACATGGGCGCCAAGTATCTCGACCGCAACGTCCGGGTCCTCGCCGTCAACGGGCGCCTCGCGATCATCGGTATGCAGGGTGGCGTCAAGGGCGAGCTGAACATCGGCTCCCTCCTCGCCAAGCGGGCCGCGATCAGCGCGACCTCGCTGCGCGCCCGCCCCCTGGAGGAGAAGACCGCCATCGTCGCCGCCGTGCGCGAGCATGTGTGGCCGCTGCTCGACGGCGGTCACGTCCGCCCGGTCGTCGACCGCGAGATCCCCATGGACGACGCGGCCACGGCCCACCGGGTGCTGGAGGAGAGCGGCCACATCGGCAAGGTGCTCCTGGTGGTGCCGTAGGGCGCCGACGGGAACGCCGCATGAACCGCCTGGCTCGCCACGGCTGTCGGTACCGCTCTCAGTACCGCCTGATCCGTAGCCCTATGAAGGCGAGGCCGAGGCCCAGGCCGATCAGCACGAGGCCGCTGCCGAGGGCCAGGACCTGCACGACGGGTTCCTCGGCGGTCGCGGGGCCCGGCGGGGCGGCCGGTACGGGCAGGGCGGCGTTCTGCGACGGCTCGGGGGCGACGCCGGGGTCGGGGCCGTCCGGTTTCCCGGTGGGCTTCTCCGGGGGCGCGTAGGCGTCCTCTTCCGGTTCCACGGGCCCGGCGTCCTCCCGCCCCGGCCGCTCCCGCCCCTCGCCCGCACGGCTGCCGGCCCAGGAGGTCGCGGGGTCGGGCTCGGCCGCGTACCCGGCCGACCCGGCCCCCGCCACCAGGACCACGAGCAGTCCCGCGACGAGAACCAGTCCCGTCACGCGCACCGACCGAAGCCAAGGATCCACGCGCCCAGACTCACACGCGTCCCGCGGGGAGGCATCTCGGCTGCTGCCCCTTGAGAACCGGCCAGGCCCGCCTCATCCCCCGAGGGCCGACCGACGGGCCACCCGAGCCTGAAGGGGGTTGGCCAGGGCCGATCGGGGGACCCCGGGCCCCGCCGGAGACCGGTCGAGGTCTGCCCCGAGTCCGCAGGTGCCGACCGAAGGCCATCCACGCCGGCTGGAGACCTGGCCGGAGACCTGGCCGGAGACCCGGCCGGGGGCCGCGCCGAGCCCGCGAAGGTGGTGGCCAGGGGCGGCCGAGCGCGCGGAGGCCCGTCCGCAGCCCCGCCAAAGCTCGCAGGAGGCGACCGAGGTCTGTCCCGCGCCTGCAGGGGCTGGTCGGAGTCGGCCGGGGGGTCACCCGAGTGTGCGGAGGCCCCCCCCGAGCCCGCCGGAAGTCGGCCGAAGCGCGCCCCGAGGCCCGCCGAAGACCGGCCTAGCCCCACCCGATCCCGCCCCGGCTCGCAGAAGGCCGGTCGTGCCGCACCCGATCCCGCCGGGAGTTGCCACCTACCCCAGGAGGCCGGCCGAGGCCCGCCGGTGCCCGTCGCGGCCGACAGATGCTGACCAATGCCCGTCCGAGGCCCGCCGACAGTCGGCCGGTTTCCTCGGCCGTCGCCCTCGGCCGGGATGCATCCAGCCCGCTCACCAGGCCCGTACGCGCTGCACCCTCCTGCCCATCCCCGAATTACGCACCCCCCGATCCACGCCGCCGCCCCACGCCGCGACCCCACATGCCCCACGAACCACCCGACCCCGCCCCCAGCCCGGTCGGCCCGCCGTTCCCGCCCCCAAATCGCCGCCGCCGAAGGCCCCCGCGGTCACAAACCCCCGCCGCCGCCGAAGGCCCCCGCGGTCACAAACCCCCGCCCCCGCCGAAGGCCCCGACGGTCACAAACCCCCGCCCCGGACGCGAACAGCTCGTGCGTAAACGGTGGATCACCCTCCGTGGGGGGCACCAGGATGGTGAGGTGTACGCGTGCGAGAGAATGGCGGCATGGAGATGCCGAGGAACGAACGGTCGCCCGAACAGCCCCAGATCCTGGTCGTGGGCCAGGACGGAATGGCGGTGGGCGGCGCAGGAGGCGAGGACTCCCGCGAGGTCCCGGTGACGGAGATGGTGGAACAGCCGGCCAAGGTCATGCGCATCGGCAGCATGATCAAGCAGCTGCTCGAAGAGGTGCGGGTCGCGCCCCTCGACGAAGCCAGCCGGGCCCGGCTGAAGGAGATCCACGCCAGCTCGGTCAAGGAACTGGAGGACGGCCTGGCGCCCGAACTGGTCGAGGAACTGGAGCGGCTGTCCCTGCCGTTCACGGACGAGGCCATCCCGAGCGACGCGGAACTGCGGATCGCGCAGGCCCAGTTGGTCGGCTGGCTCGAAGGCCTCTTCCACGGGATCCAGACGACGCTGTTCGCCCAGCAGATGGCCGCCCGGGCCCAGTTGGAGCAGATGCGCCGCGCGCTGCCGCCCGGCGTCGGCGGCCACGAGGGCGACGACGACCCGCGGACCCTCGGCCGCTCGGGCGGCCCGTACCTCTAGCCCCCGGCCACACCCCGACCCTGCACACCTGCGCAAAGGGCCCGGCACATGAAGTGCCGGGCCCTTCCTATGCCAAGAGGCCGCGCGTCAGGCCGGGTTGCCCGTCGAGACCTTGAGGATGATCGAGGGCATGTCCTTGGGGTCGACGTCCTCGTCGGCCGAGGGGTACTGCTCCATGACCGTGCCCTCGCCGTACGTGTTCTCGTCGACCTTCTGGGTGTCGTACTCCCAGCCTGCGGCCTGGAGGCACTTCTTCACCGAGTCGATGTTCTTGAAGGTGAAGTCCGGCAGCAGGATCTTGTCGGGGTCGTTGTACGACTCCGACGGCTCCGTGCACTCGGTCGACTCGATGACCTTCGACGTGTCCGGGCCCTTGTGCCCCTCGACCACGGTCGGCGACGGGGACGTGCTCGCGCCGTCGTCGCCCCCCGTGCTCTCGGTGCCGCTGTTCAGGCTGAGCGCCACGATCAGACCGGCGATCGCGACGATCGACACGGCGATCGCCCCCACGATGACGCCCTTGTTGCTCTTCCCGCCCCCGGACTGCCCCGCCGAGAGCGAGGACTGGTGGGGCGCGATGTTGTACGGCGGCGGGGTGGCCGCCCCCTGCTGCGGCGCGTACGCGGCGGTCTGCGGCGGCGTCTGGTAGCCGCCCTGCTGCGGGTAGCCGTAGGACGGGGCCGGTGTCGGAGCCGGCGTCGGCGGGCCGTATCCGCCCGTCGAGTGCGGCTGGTACGGCGTCTGGACGCTGCCGGCCTGCGGGGCGCCGGTCTGGTCGACGGGCGGGAAGACCGCGGAGGAGACCCCGGCGCCGCTGGCCGTCTGCGCGCCCGGCACGATGCTCGGCGCGACGGGCTGGAGGGAGGCCGCGACCCGCAGGCACTCGTCCCGCATGGCCTCGGCGCTGGGGAACCGCTCGTTCGGGTTCTTCTTCAGCGCGCGGGCGATGATGGCGTCCACGGCAGGCGGCAGCGAACGGTTGATCGAGGAGGGAGCGACCGGCTCCTCCTGGACGTGCGCGTACGCGATGGCCAGCGGCGAGTCCGCCTCGAACGGCAGGCGGCCGGTGGTCAGTTGGAACAGCATGATGCCGACCGAGTACAGGTCGGAGCGGGCGTCGACCCCGCGGCCGAGGGCCTGCTCGGGCGACAGGTACTGCGGGGTGCCGACGACCATGCCGGTCTGCGTCATCGAGGTCACGCCCGACTGCATGGCGCGGGCGATGCCGAAGTCCATGACCTTCACGACATTGCGCTTGGTCATCATCACGTTGCCCGGCTTGATGTCCCGGTGGACCAGGCCCATCTCGTGGCTGATCTCCAGCGCCGCCAGCACATCGGCGGTGATCTTCAGCGCCTTGTCGGAGGGCATCGCGCCGAGCTGGGCGACGTCCGCGTCGAACACCGAGCCGAGCGGGCTGCCCTCGATGTACTCCATGACGATGTACGGCGTCGTCATGCCGTCCATCTCGTCCTCGCCGGTGTCGAAGACCGAGACGATGTTCGTGTGGGTGAGCTTCGCCACGGCCTGTGCCTCGCGGCGGAAGCGCTCGCGGAAGGCCTGCTCGCGGCCCAGCTCGGTGTGGAGTGTCTTGATCGCGACTTGTCGGTCGAGCACCGCGTCGTACGCGAGGTGGACGGAGGCCATGCCGCCCTCGCCGAGCAGGTCACGCAGCTGATAGCGGCCACCGGCTAGCGACCGCCCCGCGTACCGGTCCTGTGCGGCGTCCTGGCTCATCTTTCTGCGTCCCCCATCGGCGCGCGCGAAAGCTGCTGGCGTGGCTCCCGCGATCGGTGATCCCTGATGATGCTGGTGATCCTTTGTGCTATTCCCGGCCAAGTCTGCCCCAGGGCACTGACACGTCAAGCGCGGTGCCCGATCCGTGACCGTACGCGAAAGAAGCGTCGCGGAAGCGTTACAGGGGGCGTACGCCCGGTACACAGAACTTGCACGAGTGAGCGCGCTGCGGGTTTCATGGCCGATCAACCTTTGAATCCACCTTGAATCCGTCGTGAACCCGTCGCGCATCCAACCCGGACCGGCCACTTGCGTGAAGGCTGTAGCGTGGCCGACGGAGACCGTAACAAGTACCGCGCGGACCGCGGGCAGAAACGACGGCGAGGACTGATGGCACAGCAGCAGCGCTCTCAGGGCCCGTCCGACCCCGAGGCGACTGGCGGCGGCATGTCAGACGCGCCAGAGTTGTGGGGCAACGGCGGGCTTGTCGGTGACGGTCGGTACCGGATGACCCACAGACTGGGCCGGGGCGGTATGGCCGAGGTGTTCGCCGCCGAGGACGTACGGCTCGGCCGTACGGTCGCGGTCAAGCTGCTCCGCTCCGACCTGGCCGAAGACCCCATTTCCAAGGCCCGCTTCACGCGCGAGGCCCAGGCGGTGGCCGGTCTCAACCACCACTCGATCGTGGCGGTCTACGACTCCGGCGAGGACGTCGTGAACGGCACCCCCGTGCCGTACATCGTCATGGAACTGGTCGAGGGCCGCACCATCCGCGATCTGTTGATCAACGCGGAGGCGCCCGGGCCCGAGCAGGCGCTGATCATCGTGTCCGGTGTGCTGGAGGCGCTCGCCTACTCCCACCAGCACGGCATCGTGCACCGCGACATCAAGCCGGCGAACGTGATCATCACGCACAACGGCGCCGTGAAGGTGATGGACTTCGGCATCGCGCGCGCCCTGCACGGGGCGTCGACGACGATGACGCAGACCGGCATGGTCATGGGCACGCCCCAGTACCTCTCCCCGGAGCAGGCGCTCGGCAAGGCCGTCGACCACCGCTCCGACCTGTACGCCACCGGCTGTCTGCTCTACGAACTCCTCGCGCTGAGGCCGCCGTTCATCGGTGAGACCCCGCTGTCGGTGGTCTACCAGCATGTCCAGGACATTCCGGTGCCGCCGTCCCAGGTCTCGGACGGGGCGGCGCCGCCGGAGCTCGACGGCCTCGTCGTGCGCTCCCTCGCCAAGGAGCCGGACGACCGGTTCCAGACGGCCGAGGAGATGCGCGGCCTCGTCCAGTACGGCCTGCAGATGCTGTACGACCAGGGTGGCCACACCGGCACCTGGAACACCGGGCCCGTCACCGTGCACGACGGCCGGCACACACCGCCGGGCGGTATGTCCGGTACTGCCGTCATGTCGCACCCCGGGGAATCGGGCACCTCGCAGATCGCACAGCCGATCCTGCCCGGGTACGGCGGCGGTGGCCGGGACGACGGCGGCTTCGAGGGGCGCGGCAACCGGGGCAGCGGTCGCGGCAAGCTGTGGATCCTCGCCGTTCTCGCGGTGATCGCCATCGCGGCGGGCGTCGCGCTGGCGCTGAACAACAACGGCGGTGGCACCGGCGGCGGTGACACCGAGACCTCGAAGTCTCCGACGGCCACGACGTCCAGCAAGGACAAGGACACCAGCGAGTCGCCCACCGACGATCCCACCGAGGAAGAGACGCAGGAGAGCACCGGCTCGGGCGACAACCCCGACTACACGCCGTCGTACACGCGGTCCCCGTCCTTCAGCCAGTCGCCGACGCAGAGTCAGCCGACGGACGAGCCGACGGACGAGCCGACGACGGAGGAGCCGACGACGGACGAGCCGACGGACGAGCCGACGACCGAGGAGCCGACCGACGACAGCGGCGGCGGGGACACCGCCGGTCTGCCGGGCGGCATCGGCGAGGACGAAGGGTGACCGTGGCGTGACGGGAGTGGCGTGACGGGAGTGGCCCTCGCCGGGCCGCTCCGCGCACGCCGGCTCACTCCACGAACGCCTCGCGCACCGCGTCGTACTCCCGTGTCCACCACACCACCAGCGCCGAGGCCGCGGGGAACTGCGGGTCGGCGCGGGTGTCGCCGCGCTCGTAGTGCCAGCGCAGCATCCAGAAGTCGTTGAGCCGCTCCCACCACACGCGGTGCACGGCGGCCGCGAGTTCGGCCGGGGCGGCGCCCGCGGAACGCCGGTACGCGCGCGCGTAGGACCGCACGCGTGCCAGGTCGAGGGCGCCGACGGGACGTACGAAGAAGATCACCGCGGCCCGGACCGCCTCCTCCGCGCGCGGCTGCACACCGAGCCGGTCCCAGTCGAGGATCGCGGCGGGCACCTCGGGCACGTCGTCCCG
The DNA here is from genome assembly GCF_040297125.1 of Streptomyces sp. NPDC001868. Lineage (NCBI taxonomy): Bacteria > Bacillati > Actinomycetota > Actinomycetes > Kitasatosporales > Streptomycetaceae > Streptomyces > Streptomyces sp. NPDC001868. The sequence continues at coordinate 100,204 of NZ_JBEOYO010000010.1, forward strand.
GTAGAGCACGTTGAACGGGTGGAAGTCCCCGTGCACCCAGCCCACCGAACCGCCCCGGGGCGGCCGGTGTCCCGCGTGCCGCTCCAGCAGCTCCCGCCGCTCCAGCAGCCGGTGCCGGGCGAGCGCGTCGAAGGCGTCGGCCGGCCGGTGCCGCCGTACGCGGTCGAGCAGACCGTCGATGAGGGCGAAGGTGTCGACGGGATCCGCGCTCTCGGCCCCGACCGCCCCCACGTTCCCGATCGCCCCCACGTTCCCGACGGCCTCGATCGCGCCGACCGCTCCGATCGCGCCGACCGCCTGCGTGCCCCCTACGGCCCCTACGACCCCTGCGGCCCCTATGTCTTCCGCGCGGCCGTCGGCCCGGGGCGCGGCGTCCGCCCTTCCCGGGCCCTGCCGCTGGGCCGGGATCAGCCGCTTCCGCGCGGGCGGCACCGGCATCATCGGCATCACTGGAACCGTTGGCACCACTGGAACTGCTGACATCACTGGCACCACCGGCTCCTGTGCCTGCATCACCCGCTCCAGAGACGCGTGTACGACGCCCAGGAGTGCCCCGAGGCGGCCGCACTGCCGGGGGGTGAGCTGGCCGCCGTGCCGGTGGCGTCCGTCGATCCAGGGGTGCAGGGCGTAGGCGTGGCCGCCGACGACCGCGACCGTCCGTCCGTCGCGCGCGGCCAGCGGCGGGGCCACGGGAACGCCCAGGTCGGCGAGGCGCTGGGTGGCCCGGTGCTGGCGGACGATCGCGGCCGGATCGGCGGTCTCGGGGTCGAAGTGGTGTTTGAGGAAGTACCGGCCGCGGGTGGTGGAGAGCCGGTAGCCGCGGTTGAGGAGCCCCTCGTCGACGGGTTCACAGGTCAGTGCGGACCCGGCGGCGTACCGCTCCAGCAGCGGGCCGAGAGGGGGCGCGTGGAGCATAGGGGGTGGTACAGATGAGCGCGGCACGCGCCAGATGTTAGGGCACGCGCCGAGCCGCTGACCTCACGCTTGTCACACACAGTCGTTACCGATCGCAGAGCGCACAGATCCGAACTGTGGCTCGACGTGCACACATGCGGGCCTCGTGCACGCCACGCCCGGGAGGAAATATGGGGATTCGGCCGTCTTCGCGAATAGAGCGACTTCCTCGGGCGATCTCACGGCCCGCCTCCGGCGAAGTCTTCCCGTGGCCGGGGTGGCCGGGATAACGTGCCGGTGTTCCGGCCCCCTGCCAGGCTGTAGCCAGTGCTGTGACCAGCAGCTGTTCCCGACGGACGCGACTTACTTGGACCCCCTAGTACCGAATTACTTGGAAATCCAAGGAAAATCGCAGGTCAGTAGGGGTTTCACAGGAATGTGACGCACTGGGTAACGTGCCTCGTGCAGGGCGCTCGCCGGGGCACCTGTCACGTCTGTTCCCGGCCAAGGGCACCCACCCCGTGCACGGGTTACCGGGATCAGGCGAGCCGCACTGGCCACCCGGCAACCCCGGGGGCCGGACCGACGGAGGAGCACACGTGACCGTGGAGAGCACTGCCGCGCGCAAGCCGCGACGCAGCGCCGCAGGCAAGACCGGCAGCACCGGCAGCAAGGCCGCCGGCACCACCGGCACCAGGCGCGCCACTGCGAAGAAGCCGACCGACGCCCAGCCCGAACTCGTTCAGCTGCTGACGCCCGAGGGCAAGCGCGTCAAGAACGCCGAGTACGACCCGTTCGTCGCCGACATCACCTCCGACGAGCTGCGTGGCCTGTACCGCGACATGGTGCTGACCCGCCGCTTCGACGCCGAGGCCACCTCCCTCCAGCGTCAGGGCGAGCTGGGCCTGTGGGCCTCGCTGCTCGGCCAGGAGGCCGCCCAGATCGGCTCCGGGCGGGCCACCCGCGAGGACGACTACGTCTTCCCGACCTACCGTGAACACGGCGTCGCCTGGTGCCGGGGCGTCGATCCGACCAATCTGCTCGGCATGTTCCGCGGCGTGAACAACGGCGGCTGGGACCCGAACAGCAACAACTTCCACCTCTACACGATCGTCATCGGCTCCCAGACCCTGCACGCCACGGGCTACGCCATGGGCATCGCCAAGGACGGCGCCGACTCGGCGGTCATCGCCTACTTCGGTGACGGCGCCTCCAGCCAGGGCGACGTCGCCGAGGCCTTCACCTTCTCCGCGGTCTACAACGCGCCGGTCGTGTTCTTCTGCCAGAACAACCAGTGGGCCATCTCGGAGCCCACGGAGAAGCAGACCCGCGTCCCGCTGTACCAGCGCGCCCAGGGCTTCGGCTTCCCGGGCGTCCGCGTCGACGGCAACGACGTACTGGCCTGCCTCGCGGTCACCAAGTGGGCGCTGGAGCGCGCCCGCCGGGGCGAGGGCCCCACCCTGGTGGAGGCGTACACCTACCGCATGGGCGCCCACACCACCTCCGACGACCCCACCCGGTACCGCCACGACGACGAGCGGGTGGCCTGGGAGGCCAAGGACCCGATCGCCCGCCTGCGCGGTTACCTGGAGTCCGAAACGGACACGAACGAGGGATTCTTCGCGGAACTCGAAGCGGAGAGCGAGGCGTTGGGAAGGCGAGTGCGCGAAGTGGTGCGTGCCATGCCCGACCCGGACCACTTCGCCATCTTCGACAACGCGTACGCGGACGGACACGCGCTCGTGGACGAGGAGCGCGCCCAGTTCGCCGCGTACCAGGCGTCGTTCGCCGATGTGGACGCAGAGGAGGGCGAGAAGCGATGACCACACAGACAGCCGCGCAGACGGCCGGGCAGCCGGGCGTGAAGAGCATGGCGATCGCCAAGGCGATCAACGAATCGCTGCGCAGGGCCCTCGAAGCCGACCCCAAGGTCCTCGTCATGGGCGAGGACGTCGGCAAGCTCGGCGGGGTGTTCCGGGTGACGGACGGCCTGCAGAAGGACTTCGGCGAGGACCGGGTGATCGACACCCCGCTCGCCGAGTCGGGCATCGTCGGCACCGCCATCGGCCTCGCCCTGCGCGGGTACCGCCCGGTGGTCGAGATCCAGTTCGACGGCTTCGTCTTCCCCGCGTACGACCAGATCGTCACCCAGCTCGCCAAGATGCACGCGCGCTCGCTGGGCAAGGTCAAGCTCCCGGTCGTCGTCCGCATCCCCTACGGCGGCGGCATCGGCGCGGTCGAGCACCACTCCGAGTCCCCGGAGGCGCTCTTCGCGCATGTGGCGGGCCTGAAGGTGGTCTCGCCGTCGAACGCGTCGGACGCCTACTGGATGATGCAGCAGGCCATCCAGAGCGACGACCCGGTGATCTTCTTCGAGCCCAAGCGGCGCTACTGGGACAAGGCCGAGGTCAACCCGGAGGCCATCCCCGGCCCGCTGCACAAGGCCCGTGTCGTCCGTGAGGGCACCGACCTCACGCTCGCCGCGTACGGCCCGATGGTGAAGCTCTGCCAGGAGGTCGCCGACGCGGCCGCCGAGGAGGGTCGCGCCCTGGAGATCCTGGACCTGCGGTCGGTGTCCCCCCTGGACTTCGACTCGATCCAGGCGTCCGTGGAGCGCACCCGCCGGCTGATCGTGGTCCATGAGGCGCCGGTGTTCTTCGGTTCGGGCGCGGAGATCGCCGCCCGTATCACCGAGCGGTGCTTCTACCACCTGGAGGCCCCGGTCCTGCGCGTCGGCGGATACCACGCCCCGTATCCGCCGGCCCGCCTGGAGGAGGAGTACCTGCCGAATCTGGACCGGGTGCTCGACGCCGTCGACCGCTCGCTGGCGTTCTGAGGGAGAGGTCCGTGACGACGATGACAGACACGTCTCCGCGCGAGTTCAAGATGCCCGACGTGGGCGAGGGACTCACCGAGGCCGAAATCCTCAAGTGGTACGTCCAGCCCGGTGACACCGTCACCGACGGCCAGGTCGTCTGCGAGGTCGAGACGGCCAAGGCCGCCGTCGAACTGCCCATCCCGTACGACGGTGTCGTACGCGCACTGCACTTCCCCGAGGGCACCACGGTCGACGTCGGCACGTCGATCATCGCGGTGGACGTCGCGGGTGGCGCGGCGCCGCCCGCCGCCGAGGAAGCGGCGCCCGCCGCGAAGCCCGCTCCCGCGGCGGCGCCGGCGGCCAAGAAGCACGAGGGCCGCAAGCCGGTCCTCGTCGGCTACGGCGTCGCCGAGTCCTCCACGAAGCGCCGCCCCCGCAAGGGGGTCCCGGCAGCGGCGGCGCCCGCCGAGGACACGCTGTACGCGGCCACCGCGATCCAGGGTGTCCAGGGCGAGCTGAACGGGCACGGGCACGCCTCCGGCGGGCAGCGTCCGCTGGCGAAGCCACCGGTCCGCAAGCTGGCCAAGGACCTCGGTGTGGACCTGGCGACGATCACCCCGTCCGGCCCGGACGGCGTCATCACCCGCGAGGACGTCCACGCGGCGGTGGCCCCGGCCACGGCCCCGGAGCCCGTCGTGGCCGCCCCCGCGGCGCCCACGTCCGCCGCCGCGCCCGCCGTCGCCCCGGCGCCGGCGGCGTCGTACGACGGCGCGCGCGAGACCCGTGTCCCGGTCAAGGGGGTCCGGAAGGCGACGGCGGCGGCGATGGTCGGCTCGGCGTTCACCGCGCCGCATGTCACGGAGTTCGTGACGATCGACGTGACACGCACGATGAAGCTGGTCGAGGAGCTGAAGCAGGACAAGGAGCTCGCGGGCCTGCGGGTCAACCCGCTCCTGCTGATCGCCAAGGCGCTGCTGGTCGCGATCAGGCGCAACCCGGACATCAACGCCTCCTGGGACGAGGCGGCCCAGGAGATCGTGGTCAAGCACTATGTGAACCTGGGCATCGCGGCGGCCACCCCGCGCGGTCTGATCGTCCCGAACATCAAGGACGCCCACGCGAAGACGCTGCCCCAGCTGGCCGAGTCGCTGGGCGAGCTGGTCTCCACGGCCAAGGAGGGCCGGACCTCCCCGGCCGCCATGCAGGGCGGCACGGTCACCATCACCAATGTCGGTGTCTTCGGCATCGACACCGGCACGCCGATCCTCAACCCCGGCGAGTCCGCGATCCTCGCGGTCGGTGCGATCAAACTCCAGCCGTGGGTCCACAAGGGCAAGGTGAAGCCCCGTCAGGTCACCACCCTGGCGCTCTCCTTCGACCACCGGCTGGTGGACGGGGAGCTGGGTTCCAAGGTCCTTGCGGACGTGGCGGCGATCCTGGAACAGCCGAAGAGGCTGATCACCTGGGCGTGACGTCCTCCACTGGGTTAGCTCACGGCGAAGGGGCAGGTCGCACATTCCTGTTGCGACCTGCCCCTTCTGCTGTGGCTCCACTTAGTCCCTGTCCGTCAGCGCTGGTTGAGCACGTAAACCGGCGCCCCGTCCCCCCGCCCCCCGTCGCGCCACGGGGGCGGGTGCCGGCCGGTCGAGCGTGTTGCAGAATCAGCGACTCACGCTGTGCGACCGCGAACTTCTCGTCTCGGATTGTTGCTTGCTCGGTTCGGTCACTTGAACTGAGACATACGGCAAGGGGGCCACCGCGGTGAGCGGTGGCCCCCTTGCCGTACCTCGGAAGAGGTCTCAGCGTCTACAGCGTGGCGAAGCCGTAGTCCATCAGCTTCTTCACGTCCGCCATGCGCGTGGTCTCGTTGGTGGAGGTGAGGACGGTGCCCACGATCGTCTTGCCGTTGCGGGTCGCGGAGAAGATGAGGCAGTACTTGGCCTCGGTGCCGGAACCCGTCTTGATACCGATGGTGCCCTTCCAGCCGAGAAGTTTGTTGGTGTTCTCCCACGTCGCCATGGTGCGGGTGCTGCCGGTCTTGGTGATGGTCTTCGCCGTGTACGCCTTCGTAGCCACGATCTTCTTGAACGTCGTGTTCTTCATGACGTTGCGCGCGAGCTTGCTGAGGTCACGCGGGGTCGAGGCGTTGGCACCCTTGCTGATGCCGTCGAACGAGTCGAACTTCGTGTTCGTCATGCCGAGGCTCTTGGCCGTGGTGTTCATCTTGGCGATGAAGTTCTTGGTGCGGGCCGCGACCGTCGAGCCGGAGCCGAACTTGTCGGCCAGCGCCATCGCGGCCTCGCAGCCCGACTTCAGCATCATCCCGTACAGCAGCTGACGGACGGTGACCTTGTCGCCGACGATCAGGTTGGCCGACGAGGCGCCGTTCTTGACGATGTAGTCGCTGTACTCCTTCTTGATCGTCACCTTGGCGTCAAGGTTCAGGTTCGACTGCGACAGCACGACCTTGGCGGTCATGACCTTCGTGGTGGAGGCGGTGAGCCTCTTGGTGTCAGCGGCCTTGGTGAAGAGGACCTTGCCGTTGGCGCTGTTCATCACGAACCCGCCCTTGGCGGTGATCGTGGGCTTCGCGGGGGCGGCCTGCGCGGGAGCGGAGCCGACGACTCCGGTCGCGATCATCGCACCGGTGGTCATGACGACTGCAGCGGCTCTGCGGACACGTACGCCCTTTATGGCGGTAATCAAGTCAAGTACCCCGATTGCGTCAAATGTCTGTGGAGCGCGGCCACTTGGGCTCCGGTTGCGGGCAAGCAGGGCCGCTTCTCGTGTGACAAGTGAGTAGCACAAAAGGTTGTGCGCTGGGTGAGATGGGGGTCAATTCAAGTCCATCTCACAGTCCCCTGACGGGTTCAGAATGGGTTCGGAGTGGGGCGAGATGGGGTGTTCGGGGAGGGGTCGCCGTCCCGGATCGTGGACGGGAGCGGCGATGGGTACGTGTTGTATCTATGCTGTCGGCATGCCTTCCGCTCCCGCCCCCGCCGTGAAGCAGCCCCCCGCCGCCGACCGGGTGTACGCCCACGTCAAACAGGGTGTCCTGGAGCGGCATTACGAGGGCGGCACGCTGCTCACGGAGGGCGAGCTGGCCGAGGCGGTCGGGGTGTCCCGGACGCCCGTGCGGGAGGCCCTGCTGCGGCTGGAGGTCGAGGGGCTGATCAAGCTCTACCCGAAGAAGGGCGCCCTGGTGCTGCCCGTCTCCGCGCAGGAGATCGCTGACGTCGTCGAGACGCGGCAGCTGGTCGAGGAGCACGCGGTCCGCAAGACGGTCCCGGCCTCACCGCGACTGATCGAACGGCTGGAGGGACTGCTCGAACAGCAGAAGGCGCAGGCCGCCGCGGGGGACCTGGCGGGCGCCGCCGTCACCGACCGCTGTTTCCACGCCGAGATCGTCCGCAGCGGCGGCAACGAGATCCTCTCCCGCCTCTACGACCAGCTCCGCGACCGGCAGCTGCGGATGGGCGTGGCCGTGATGCACGCCCACCCGGACCGCATCACCAAGACGCTCACCGAGCACGAGGAGATCCTCCAGGCGCTGCGTACGGGCGACGCGGAGGCGGCGGTGGACCTCGTGCACCGGCACGTCAGCTGGTTCTCCAACCTGGCGCGGGGGGAGGTCCGTTGAGCCGCCCCGCCATATCCTCGTCCGCCGGGTCCCTGCCGGGGGACCCGCCCGGTGGCCGCCGCGCCCTCGCCGTCTGGGGTGTGGGTGTCTCCGTCTACTTCGTCGCCGTCATCTTCCGTACGTCGCTGGGGGTGGCCGGCCTCGACGCCGCCGAGCGCTTCCAGGTGGGCGCCTCCGCCCTGTCGACCTTCTCGATACTCCAGCTGCTGGTCTACGCGGGCATGCAGATACCCGTCGGCCTGTTGGTCGACCGGCTCGGCACCAAGAAGGTGCTGACCCTCGGCATCCTGCTGTTCACGGCCGGCCAGATCGGCTTCGCGCTGTCTCCGTCGTACGGCACGGCGCTGGCCTCGCGGGCGCTCCTGGGCTGCGGCGACGCGATGACGTTCATCAGCGTGCTGCGGCTGGGCAGCCGCTGGTTCCCGGCCCGGCGCGGACCGATGGTCGCGCAGATGGCGGGCCTGGTCGGTATGACGGGCAACCTGATCTCGACGCTGCTGCTGGCCCGGCTGCTGCACGGCGTGGGCTGGACGGCGGCGTTCCTGGGCAGCTCGGTCGCCGGTCTCGTCGTCCTCGTCCTGACCTTGCTGTTCCTGAAGGACCACCCCGAGGGGCACGAGCCGGAGCCCTTCCCGCACCACGGGGCGGCGTACGTCCGGCGGCAGATCGCGGCGTCCTGGCGGGAGCCCGGCACCCGGCTCGGGATGTGGGTGCACTTCACCACGCAGTTCCCGGCGATGGTGTTCCTGCTGCTGTGGGGGCTGCCGTTCCTGGTGCAGGCGCAGGGTCTCAGCCGGGGCACCGCCGGTGAACTGCTCACTCTCGTCGTCCTGTCCAACATGCTCGTCGGACTGGTGTACGGCCAGATCGTCGCCCGGCACCACGCGGCGCGGCTTCCGCTGGCGCTCGGCACGGTCCTCGCGACGGCGGCGGTCTGGGCGGCCACGTTGCTGTACCCCGGCGAGCACGCGCCGATGTGGCTCCTGATCGTCCTCTGCGCGGTCCTGGGCGCCTGTGGCCCGGCCTCGATGCTCGGCTTCGACTTCGCCCGCCCGGCGAACCCGCCGGAGCGTCAGGGCACCGCCTCCGGAATCACCAACATGGGCGGTTTCGTCGCCTCGATGACGACCCTCTTCGCGGTCGGCGTCCTCCTGGATCTGACCGGCGACGACTACGGCATCGCCTTCTCGGCAGTCTTCGTCCTCCAGGCGCTGGGCCTGAGCCAGATCTTCCGCCTGCGCGGCCGCGCGGCCCGCCGTGAGAGGGAACGCCTGGTGGCCAGCCGGGTGGAGACGGTGCACGTCCCGGCGTAAGGCGCTTGGCCTCCTTACGCTGCTGTCCTGATTCGTCAGGTGCGCTGGCGCTTTCAACCCTTACAAGACGGTGATCCGTCCCGTAGCTTGATCAAGCTCTGTGGGCTACGGGGGGATCGCCATGGATGTCTTCGACGTGCTCGGACTGCTGCTCGCCGCGACGGCGGCCGGGTGGGTGGACGCGGTGGTGGGCGGCGGCGGGGTGCTGCTCATCCCCGTGCTGCTGCTGACGTTCCCGCACCAGGCGCCCGCGACGGCGCTGGGCACCAACAAGGTCGCCGCGGTCATGGGCACCGCGACCGCCGCGTACATGTACCAGCGGCGGACCAGGCTCGACCGTTCGATACTCCTGCCGGCCGCGGCGCTCGCCGTCCCGTCCAGCGCCCTGGGCGCGCTGTTCGCGGCCAACGTCCCCACCGGGTACTTCCGCCCCGTCATCATGGCGCTGCTCGTCGGCGTGGCGCTCCTGGTGGCGGTCAGGCCGTCGTTCGGCGTGCGGCACCCGGAGGCGGCGGTGACCAGGCGCCGCCGTATCGCGGCCGTCCTTCTGGCGGGCGTCGGGATCGGCTTCTACGACGGGGTGTTCGGCCCCGGCGTCGGCACCTTCCTGATCATCTCCTTCACCACGCTCCTGGCCACCCAGTTCCTGGAGAGCGCGGCCATGGCGAAGGTCGTCAACGCCTCGTCCAACCTGGGCGCGCTCGCGGTGTTCGCCTGGCAGGGCAATGTGCTGTGGGCCCTCGGGCTGGGCATGGCCGTGGGGAACATCGTGGGGGCCGTGCTCGGTTCACGGACCGCGCTCAAGAGGGGCTCGGGCTTCGTCCGGGTGGTGCTGGTGGTCGTGGTGGTGGGGATGGTGACGAAGATGGCGTTCGACCAGTTCGCGTGAGCGCGCGGTCGCGCGCACGCGCCCCGGCCGGGCGAGTGCCGGGCGAGTGCCTGGCGGGTGCCGGGAGAGTGTGGTGCGGGGCCGTCGTGAGCTACACGGTCACCGCGAACACGCGCAGGATCGCCGCGATCAGCTGCGGGTCGCCCTCGCCCTTGATGCGGTCGGCGACGAGGTCTGCGGTGACCCGGCCGCAGGCCAGCCGGACGTAGGTCTCCCAGTCGAGGGTGATGGTGGCGGCGGGGCCGAGGGCGGGGGTGGTCTCCAGGGTGCCGCGGCCCTGCATGTCGACGCGGACGGTACGCAGGAACTCCACCGGGCCGTGGACGTCGAAGACGACGGCCGAACTGCGCGGCGCCTGGGCGTCCTCGGCGACGACCTTCGGCAGGACGGACAGCAGCTCGTCACGGACGACGTGCGCGCCCGGCGAGTCCAGGTTCCCCGGCCGGCCCAGCGCGGCCCGCAGGTCCTGCTCGTGGACCCAGACATCGAACGCGCGGTTCCGCATGGCCTGTTCGAGGGTCAGCTCGGTGCTGAGCGGGCCACGGATCTTGTGCCCCGGGTCCCGCGACTCGTTCCGCAGCTGGCGGTTGCGCCGGATGATCGTGTACTCCAGCTCGGAGGTCATCTCCGGCGCGGTGTGGTGACGGCGGGCGTCGACCTGCATCTCCATGTACCGCTGGTGCTCGGTCCGGACGTGGTACAGGTCGCGGGGGAGGGTGTGGATCGGCCGCGGGTCGCCGAGCATCTCGCAGTCCAGGCCGATGACATGGGAGACCACATCGCGCACCGACCAGCCCGGGCATGGTGTCCGACGGTTCCACTCGCCCTCCACGAGCGGCGTCACCAGCTCGGATATCGCGTCCACGGAGTGGGTCCAGGCGTCGGCGTAGGGCTGAAGAGTGGGATGCAGACTCACGGAACGGGACCCCTCGGGCGGTCGGTACGTGTCAGTACGGTCGGTGCGTGTCGGCTCTGTGTGTGTCGGTCTTCAGTTGGGGCGTCGGCGTTGACGGCGGTGAGTGGGCGTCGGCGGCTGTCAGTGGGTGCTGTGGAACGTTAAGTTACGCTGCTGTGAGGCACCCCGGCAGTGCTTTCGTGTGACGATCGTAGGCCGGTGTGGACGGCTCGAATGCCAGGACGGTGGTAGTGTGCGCGCCTCGCTCATCCAGATCGGTGTAGATGAGGATGAATCGGTCGATTCGCGCAGGCGGCGCGTGGCGTCGCTGGTGAGGGAGCAGGCCGGCGCCGATCTCGTCGTCCTCCCGGAGCTCTGGACCACCGGCGCTTTCGCGTTCGAATCCTTCGCCACGGCGGCCGAGCCGCTGGAGGGGCCGACGTACGAGGCGATGGCCAAGGCGGCGAGCGACGCGGGTGTCTGGCTGCACGCGGGCTCGATTCCCGAGCGCACTGATTCCGGCAGTAGCTCCACCGCGGGTGACGGATCTCTTTACAACACCTCCCTCGTCTTCTCACCGTCCGGCGACCTCGCCGCCGCCTACCGCAAGATCCACCGCTTCGGTTTCGACAAGGGCGAGGCGGTGCTGATGAGCGCGGGCTCGGAGCTGGTGACGCTCCCCCTGGCCGGGACGACCGCAGGCATCGCCACCTGCTACGACCTCCGCTTCCCCGAGCTCTTCCGGGGGCTCGTCGACGCGGGCGCCGAGATGTTCGTGCTCTCGGCGGGCTGGCCGGAGCGCCGCCGCTCCCACTGGACGCTGCTGGCGCAGGCCCGGGCCGTGGAGAACCAGGCCTACGTCCTCGCCTGTGGAACGGCCGGTACGCACGCGGGAGTTCCACAGGCCGGTCACTCGATCGTGGTCGACCCCTGGGGCGAGGTGCTGGCGGAGGCGGGCCCCGACGAGGAGGTCCTCACGGTGGAGTTCGATCCGGGCAAGGTTTCGACCACGCGTGAGCAGTTCCCGGCGCTGAAGGACCGGCTGCTGGGACTGGAGACACCGCGCCGCTGATCTCCGGCCCGGTCCGGCCCGGCCCGGTGTCGCCGCCGTCAGTCGTCCTCGTCGGTCGTCCTCGTCAGTCGTCCTCCTTCTCCTTCTCCGCCAGGTTGATCACGCACACCGTGACGGCGATGAGCAGGGCCGGATCCGCGTCGTCGCGGACGACGTCCAGGCCGTAGGTCTCGCGGACCCGCAGCCATCGGCGGGAGATGTGTGCCAGGAGTTGGCCGTCGTACTCGATGACGAACTCGCGGTCGAGGATCTTGCCGCTGACGTCGAGCTCGGTGCCGTCCGCGAGGGAGACGCGGTAGTGGTTGCGCAGGAGGGACAGGCGTTTGCGGCGGACGGTGGCCAGGGTCCGGCCGTCCCGCTCGACGACCATGGTGTCGCGCAGGGCGAACATCTTCTGCCGGATGTCGATCAGTACCTGTCCCCGGGTGTCCTTCAGCTCGAAGGTGTCCCGCAGCCGCATGGCCTTGCCGTCGACGAGGAAGGCCTTGGAGCCGTGCTCGTCCTCGATCCAGTAGTCGTCACCGATGCCGAGAAGCCGGTCGCGCACGAGGAATCTCATACCTTCAGGCGTTCCCCGGGACCCGCTCCGAAACGTCGAACGTAGGCCGAAGGGCGCAGCCCGGGCGCCCGGCACGGCAACGCCGGAGAAGGATCCCGCGAGAGTTGTCCACAGGCTGTGCGCGAGGTTGTCCACAGGCTTGCGAGCGGGGTGGCGACAAGTGGCACCCTTGATCCATGAGCGATTCCACGACCGAGCACCCGGCACCCCGCCGTGTCCGTGTCCGCGCGCCCGAGCTGATCGGGAAGGGCGGCTGGCTGAACACGGGTGGGCAGCAGTACACCCTCGCTGACCTGCGGGGGAAGATAGTGGTGCTGGATTTCTGGACGTTCTGCTGCATCAACTGCCTGCATGTCCTGGACGAGCTGCGGGAGCTGGAGGAGAAGCACCGGGACACGGTGGTGGTCATCGGGGTGCACTCGCCGAAGTTCGCGCACGAGGCGGAGCACGGGGCGGTGGTGGACGCCGTCGAGCGGTACGGGGTGGCGCACCCGGTGCTCGACGACCCGGAGCTCGCCACCTGGAAGCAGTACGCGGTACGGGCCTGGCCGACCCTGGTGGTGATCGACCCGGAGGGGTATGTGGTCGCCCAGCACGCGGGCGAGGGGCATGCGCACGCCATCGAGCGGTTGGTCGCCGAGCTGGAGACCGAGCACGCGGGCAAGGGCACGCTGCGGCGCGGCGACGGGCCGTATGTGGCGCCGGAGCCCGAGCCGACGGCGCTGCGCTTCCCCGGCAAGGCCCTGCTCCTGCCGGACGGCGACATCCTCGTCAGCGACACCACCCGGCACCGGCTGGTCCGGCTGGCGGCGGACGGCGAGACCGTCGTACGGATCTACGGCTCCGGTGAGCGCGGGTTCGTGGACGGCGGCGCGGAGCACGCCCGCTTCAGCGAGCCGCAGGGGCTGGCGCTGCTGGACGGCGGTGCCGTGGTCGTCGCCGACACCGTGAACCACGCCCTGCGTCGGCTCGACCCGGCCACCGGGAATGTCACCACCCTCGCGGGCACCGGCCGCCAGTGGTGGCAGGGCTCGCCGACCTCCGGGCCCGCCTGGGAGATCGACCTGTCCTCACCGTGGGACGTGGCGGTGTTCGGCGGCAAGGTGTGGATCGCGATGGCGGGGGTCCACCAGTTGTGGACGTACGACCCGGCCGACTGCACGGTCGCCGTGGCCGCCGGCACGACCAACGAGGGGCTGGTGGACGGGCCGGGCGACGAGGCCTGGTTCGCGCAGCCTTCGGGGCTCGCGGCCACCGCCGACCGGCTCTGGCTCGCCGACTCCGAGACGTCCGCGCTGCGCTGGGTGGACCTCGACGGGGCGGTCCACACGGCGGTCGGGACGGGGCTCTTCGACTTCGGGCACCGGGACGGCGCCGCCGGACAGGCGCTGCTCCAGCATCCGTTGGGGGTCACCGTCCTGCCCGACGGCTCGGTGGCGGTCAGCGACACCTACAACCACGCGCTGCGCCGCTACGACCCGGCGACGGGTGATGTCACCACACTGGCCACGGACCTGAGAGAGCCGAGCGACGCGGTGCTCGTGGGGGACGACATCGTGGTCGTGGAGTCGGCCCGCCACCGGCTGACCCGGCTGCGGCTGCCGGAGGAGACGGTGAAGGTCGAGGCCGTCGCCCACCGCACCCGGCGCGCGGCCACCGAAGTCGCCCCCGGCAGCCTGCGGTTGGACGTCGTCTTCCAGGCCCCGGCGGGGCAGAAGCTCGACGAGCGGTACGGCCCGTCGACCAGGCTGCTCGTCTCCGCCACCCCGCCGGAGCTGCTCCTCCGGGGCGAGGGAGCGGACACGGACCTGTCCCGCGACCTCGAACTGAACCCGTCCATATCCGAGGGCGTGCTCCATGTCTCGGCGATGGCCGCCTCCTGCGACAGCGATCCGGCCCACGCGTACCCGGCCTGCCATGTCCACCAGCAGGACTGGGGCGTGCCGGTCCGGCTCACGCAGGGCGGGACGGACCGGCTGCCGCTGGTGCTGGCGGGGATGGACGAGGGCCTCTAGGGGCGCCGGCCGCGCCGCTGGAGGCTTGTGCGGGCGTGGGTCCTAGTACCCCTGGTATCCACCCCGCTGCTGGCCGTTCTCGTCGACGACCGGAGACGTGGGGGGCACCACGACCCGCCTCCGCTTGGCGATGCTGCTGAACGTCGCGACGCCGATGAGTCCGACGATCATGAAGATGATGCCGACCAGGTCGAGGTTGACCCCCTGCATGTCCCAGTCGGTGGCGAACGTGAGGATGGCCCCCACCGCGATCAGAATGATGCACCCGCCCAGGCCCATGAGTGTTCCTCCCATTGTCCGGTTGGGTCGGCCGGTCGTTCCGGTCGTTCGGTCCTACCGGTCGACATCGGGTACCCGGACTGGCCGGTCAGTAACAGCGGTTGGGGGCCGGGCGGGGGATCAGCCCTCCAGGAAGGCCACCAGAGCGTTCGCCAGGAGGTAGGGGTCCTTCGCGCCGCACAGCTCGCGGGCGCTGTGCATCGAGAGGATGGCGACGCCGATGTCGACGGTGCGGATGCCGTGGCGGGCGGCCGTGATGGGGCCGATGGTGGTGCCGCAGGGCATGGAGTTGTTGGAGACGAACGTCTGGAACGGCACACCGGCCTTCTCACAGGCGGCGGCGAAGACGGCGCGGCCCGAACCGTCCGTGGCGTAGCGGTTGTTGACGTTGACCTTCAGGATCGGGCCGCCGTCCGCGCGGGGGTGGTGCGTCGGGTCGTGGCGCTCCGCGTAGTTGGGGTGGACGGCGTGCCCGGTGTCGGAGGAGAGACAGACCGTGCCGGCGAAGGCACGTGCCCGGTCCTCGTAGGAGCCGCCGCGGGCGAAGACCGAGCGCTCCAGCACCCCGCCGAGCAGCGGACCGTCGGCGCCGGTGTCGGACTGGGAGCCGTTCTCCTCGTGGTCGAAGGCGGCGAGGACGGGGATGTACGGGAGTTCGTCACCCGAGCCTGCGACGGAGACGAGTGCGGCCGTACCGGCGTGCACGGAGAGGAGGTTGTCCATGCGGGGACCGGCGAGCAGGTCGTTGTCGCGGCCCAGATACGCGGGCGGTTCGACGGAGTGGGTCATCAGGTCCCAGCCGGTGACCTCGCCCGAGGGGAGGCCCGCCTCCTCCTCCAGGAAGGCGATCAGATCGCCGTCGCGGACGTCGTCGCCGAGGCCCCAGACGGGCTGGAGGTGACGCTGTTTGTCGAGCTTGAGGCCGTCGGAGGTGACCGTACGGTCGAGGTGGATGGCGAGTTGGGGGACGCGCAGGAGGGGTCTGTCGACGTTGACGAGGCGGCTGGTGCCGTCGCGCAGGGAGAGCCGGCCGGCGATGCCGAGGTCGCGGTCGAGCCAGGAGTTGAGCAGCGGGCCGCCGTAGATCTCCACGGCGATCTGGCGCCAGCCGTGCGCACCGCTGTCGGGGCGGGGTTTGACCCGCAGATTGGGCGAGTCGGTGTGGGCGCCGACGATACGGAAGGGGGTGTGAGGGGTGGCGCCCTCCGGCACGTACCAGGCGATGATCGCGCCGCCGCGCAGGACGTACCTGCCGCCCAGCGATCCGTCCCACGCGTCGGTCTCCGAGACCTGGCGGAAGCCTGCCTTCTCCAGCCGTTCCGCGGCGCTCGCCACCGCGTGGTACGGGGTCGGACTGCTCGCCAGGAAGGTCATGAGGTCGTCGGTGTGGCCGCGATCGAAGCGTGGGGGTGTGCGCATGGGGTTCACCTTAACGACGTACGAGGGCCCACTCCCGGGGGTTGGGAGCGGGCCCTCGTGGAGGGTGTGTGTCGGGCCTCGGTGCCGCACGGCCGGGCAGGGGCGGTGCGGCACCGAGGGCCGATTCGGCCTGCACCGGATGCCCTTGACAGGCACCCCGTGTCAGGTCTGGACGGACGCGGCCACGGCAGCCATGGCCGCCACGGCTGTCAGAACGCCGCCTCGTCCAGCTCCATCAGGTCCAGTTCGACGCCCTCGGAGATCTTGCGGGCGAGGGTGACGCCGGGGAGGACGTTGGCCGCGAAGAACTTCGCCGCCGCGATCTTGCCGGTGTAGAAGGGCTTGTCCTTCGCGGAAGCCGTCTCCAGCTTCTCGGCGGCGACCACCGCGCCCTTGAGGAGCAGGTAGCCGACGACCACGTCACCGGAGGCGAGCAGCAGGCGGGTGGTGTTGAGGCCCACCTTGTAGATGTTCTTGACGTCCTGCTCGGTGGCGGCGAGGTCGGTGAGGAGGAGGCCGACCAGGGACTCCAGCTCGACGGCGGCCTTGGCGAGGTGCTCACGGGCACCGGCCAGCTGCTCGCCGCCCTCACCGAGCGCCAGGAACTTCTTGATCTCCTCGGCGAGGGAGTTCAGCGCGGCGCCCTGGTTGCGGACGATCTTCCGGAAGAAGAAGTCCTGGCCCTGGATCGCGGTGGTGCCCTCGTACAGGGTGTCGATCTTGGCGTCGCGGATGTACTGCTCGATCGGGTACTCCTGCAGGAAGCCGGAGCCGCCGAAGGTCTGCAGGGACTGGGCGAGCTGCTCGTAGCCCTTCTCGGAGCCGTAGCCCTTGACGATGGGCAGGAGCAGGTCGTTCAGGGCCTCCAGGGCGGAGGCGTCCTGGCCCGCCGCCTCCTTGACCTGGATCTCGTCCTGGATGGAGGCCGTGTAGAGGACCAGCGCGCGCATGCCCTCCGCGTACGCCTTCTGCGTCATCAGCGAGCGGCGGACGTCGGGGTGGTGCGTGATGGTGACCTTGGGCGCGGTCTTGTCCATGAAGTTCGCCAGGTCGGTGCCCTGGACGCGCTCCTTGGCGTACTCCAGCGCGTTCAGGTAGCCCGTCGACAGCGTGGAGATCGCCTTCGTGCCGACCATCATCCGGGCGAACTCGATGATGCGGAACATCTGGCGGATGCCGTCGTGCTTGTCGCCGATCAGCCAGCCCTTGGCCGGGTGCCGGTCGCCGAAGGTCATCTCGCAGGTGTTGGAGGCCTTGAGGCCCATCTTGTGCTCGACGTTCGTGGCGTAGACGCCGTTGCGGTCGCCCAGCTCGCCGGTCTCGAAGTCGAAGAGGTACTTCGGGACGAGGAAGAGAGACAGGCCCTTGGTGCCGGGGCCGTGGCCCTCGGGGCGGGCGAGGACGTAGTGAAGGATGTTCTCCTCCATGTCGTGCTCACCGGAGGTGATGAACCGCTTCACGCCCTCGATGTGCCAGGAGCCGTCCTCCTGCTGGATCGCCTTGGTGCGCCCGGCGCCGACGTCGGAGCCCGCGTCGGGCTCGGTGAGGACCATCGTGGAGCCCCACTGCTTCTCCACGGCGACCTTGGCGATGTGCTTCTGGACCTCGTTGCCCTCCTCGAAGAGGATGCCGGCGAACGCGGGGCCCGAGGAGTACATCCAGACGGCCGGGTTGGCGCCCAGGATCAGCTCGGCGAAGCCCCAGATCAGGGAGCGGGGCGAGGTGGTGCCGCCGATCTCCTCGGGCAGGCCCAGCCGCCAGTACTCGGAGTCCATGAAGGCCTTGTAGCTCTTCTTGAAGGAGGCCGGTACCGGCGCGGTGTTCGTCTCCGGGTCGAAGACCGGCGGGTTGCGGTCGGCGTCCGTGAAGGACTCCGCCAGCTCGTTCTCCGAGAGCCGGGCCAGCTCCTCCAGGATGGTCTTCGCGGTGTCCGTGTCCATCTCCGTGAACGGACCGGTGCCGTACACCTTGTCGCGCCCGAGCACCTCGAAGAGGTTGAACTCGATGTCGCGGAGATTCGACTTGTAGTGCCCCATGGCGACGGCTCCGTAAGAGAGGGATCGGCGAGGCACTGGATCCTCGCGCTGGTTCACGTACCAACAAGTAGCTTGTATGTCGATGATGCTACCCATCAGTAATAAGAAGCAACCCCGAGCGGTCCATCTGTGACTCGTTACGCTTTGCCGCATGTACGGCTACGACCAGAGCGCCGGCCCTCAGCAGCAGTACGCCCCGCCGCCGCAGCAGCAGATGCCCGGGCAGATGCCCGGCGGCCAGATGGGGGGCGGTTACGGGCAGCAGGCACCGCTGTACCCGGAGCCGTCCCCGCCCTCCCTCGCGGACGCGGTGCGGGCTTTCACCACCGGGCAGATGGCCGCGGAGGACTTCCAGCAGGTCTTCGCGACGTCCAAGGTGTACTGCCCGCGCGGCGACAACCCCGGGTTCCTGGCGCTGCACAACACGCAGCAGCCGGTGATCCCGATGTTCACCTCGCTCAAGGAGCTCCGCCGGTACGCCGGCAAGGAGTCCAAGTACTTCGTGATCACCGGTGCGGAGGTGATCGATCTGCTGCCGACCGGGTACGGCTTCGTCCTCGACATGGAGGGGGAGCATCGGATGGTGTTCGACGCGAAGGCGGTGGAGCAGATGGTGGAGTTCGCCATGCGGCGGATGTACGGGTAGCTCCGCTGGTTGGGCCGGGTTCGGGTCCGGGGCCGGGTGGGTGGGTCGCGGTTCGTTGCGGGGTGCGGGTGGTCTGTGGTTGCTCGCGCAGTTCCCCGCGCCCCTTGGGTGGGCTGAGGCTGGGCCATGTGGGTTTGCTGAACCGTTTCTTCCGGTCCTTCGAGCCCCCTACTGTTCGCCGGTGACCGGGATGGTCGCGTCGCCGCTGGTCCTCTGTGACCGGCGGCGTTCTGCTGTCCGGGCCGTGAGGGAATGAGATGCGGGCTGTGCGCTGTTAGGCCTGGCAGAAAGTTCAACAATCAACTAAACTGAGCGCACAAGGAGGTACCGACATGCCCGCAGTGACCGTCGAGAACCCGCTGACCCTGCCCCGTGTCGCCGCACCGACCGACGCGGTGGCCCGTCCGGTGCTCACCGTGACGACCGCGCCCAGTGGTTTCGAGGGCGAGGGATTCCCGGTCCGCCGTGCGTTCGCAGGGATCAACTACCGCCACCTCGACCCGTTCATCATGATGGACCAGATGGGTGAGGTGGACTACGCGCCGGGAGAGCCGAAGGGCACCCCCTGGCACCCCCACCGCGGCTTCGAGACCGTCACCTACATCATCGACGGGATCTTCGACCACCAGGACAGCCATGGTGGCGGCGGGACCATCACCAACGGCGACACCCAGTGGATGACGGCCGGCTCGGGCCTGCTGCACATCGAGGCGCCGCCGGAGTCGCTCGTCATGTCCGGTGGCCTCTTCCACGGCATCCAGCTGTGGGTGAACCTCCCGGCCCGGGACAAGATGATGGCCCCGAAGTACCAGGACATCCGCGGCGGCCAGGTCCAGCTGCTCACCACCCCCGACGGCGGCGCGCTGCTGCGCGTCATCGCCGGTGAGCTGGACGGTCACGAGGGGCCGGGCGTCACCCACACCCCGATCACCCTGCTCCACGCGACCGTCGCGCCGGGCGCGGAGATCACCCTGCCGTGGCGCGAGGACTTCAACGCCCTCGCGTACGTCCTCGGCGGGCGCGGCACCGTCGGTGTGGACCGGCGTCCGATCCACCTCGGCCAGACGGCCGTCTTCGGCGCGGGTTCCTCGATCACCTTCCGTGCGGACGAGCAGCAGGACTCCAACGCGCCCGACCTGGAGATCGTGCTCCTCGGCGGACAGCCGATCCGTGAGCCCATGGCCCACTACGGCCCGTTCGTCATGAACACCCGCGACGAGCTGCAGCAGGCGTTCGAGGACTTCCAGAAGGGGCGGCTGGGGACGATCCCGGCGGTTCACGGGATGACCGCCGAGGGTTTGTAGACCTGGGTTTGCAGGCCCGCGCGGTCCGTCCGGCCGCGAAAATTTCAGGAAAGCCCCGCCCCTTGTGGGCGGGGCTTTTTTGTCTGGGCTTTTCCCTGTTCGGCGGGAGCCATCAAAGGCGGTAAATGCGGCGTACCTTCTTCAATCGGGCTGCGGGGAGTTCTTCGGGTTCACTGGGTTTCGGGTGATGATGCCCACCCGTGAGACGGCTGGATAAGTTTTGTTCCCGCCGCGTAAATTCGGGCTTGTCCACTCGGTCGGCCGACTTCCGAAACGGGTGGCTCTCAGGGGGAATCGGCACTCGCATCCCGCGCTGGCCTGCGGCCAGGGCGTGGTTCGGCGTGCCCGCGGTAGCGGGAAACGGGGAGACGACTCATGCGCAGGGTGCCTGATACCAGGGTATTTCACCGCCCGTCCGGTAATTCTCCGATCGCTTGAGTACGAATACACCGCTCCTGCCGAGATTTCGTCCGGCCGTGGTGCGGCGGCTTCTTCCGGTCCGGTCGATTCCGGTGGTGTGGATTCCGATTGTGTGGACTCTCGCCCTCGGTCTGTGGGGGCTGTCCCGGCAGAACACCGTGTGGCGGGACGAGGCCGCGACCTGGCAGGTGGCGCGGCGTTCGACCGCCGAGATCTGGCACATGCTGGGGCAGGTCGATGTCGTGCACGGGTTTTATTACCTGCTGATGCACGGTCTTTTCTCCTGCTTCGGAGCCGGTACGACGACCCTGCGGCTGCCCTCGGTGCTGGCCATGGTGGTGGCCGCCGCCTGTGTGACGGTCATCGGGCGTCGGCTGGCCGGGATCTGGGCGGGCCTCGGGGGCGGACTGGTGTTCGGCTTGCTGCCGGCCGTGCAGTTCCAGCTCCAGGAGGGCCGCCCGTACGCGCTGATCGCGGCGGGTGCGGGGGTCTCGACGCTGCTGCTGGTGACCGTGCTTCAGCGAGAGCAGGAGCAGGAGCAGGAGCAGGAACGGGAGCGGGAACGGGGTGGCCGAAGGGCGCACAGGGGCGCGTACTGGGTCGCGTACGGGGGCGCGATCCTGGTGTGCGGGCTGCTGAACTGGCTGTCCCTGCTGATCCTGCCCGCGCATGCGGTGACCCTGCTGTGGACGCGGGCGTCGCGGGTGACGTGGGCGCGCTGGGCGGGGGCCTCGGTGGTCGCGACGGCGGGTGTGCTGCCGTTGATCCTGTTCAGCCGGCGGCAGTCCGGCCAGGTGTCCTGGATACCGCCGCTGACCTGGCACATGCTGATCGGCCCGGCGATTCTGCTGGCGATCGGCGTTCTCGGAGCCCTGCTGAACCGGCCGCGGGTGGGGCGACTGTCGGTGGCGGCGGTCGGACTGCCGCTGCTGGCGGTGCCGCAGCTCGGCCTGCTCGGCCTGTCCCTGATCCAGCCGATGTTCCTGGAACGCTATGTCCTGTTCAGCATGCTGGGGCTGGCGCTGCTGATCGGGGCGGTACTGGGTGCGGCGGTCCAGGCCGTCCGGCCGAGGTTCCCGAGGGCCTCGTCGTGGATCGTGCCGGGGGTGGTCGCCGTCGTGGTGGTGGCGCTGTTGCCGCATTCGCTGGCCAAACGGTCCCCCGCCAGCCGGATCGACGACGTCCTGGCGACCGCCGTCGACGTGCGACGTCTGAAACAGCCCGGCGACGCGGTGCTCTTCGCGCCGTCGGCCCGGCGCGACACCGCGCTCGTCTCCCCCGACGCCTTCGCGGGGTTACGGGACATCGCGCTCGCGCACAGCCCCGCGCGGTCCGGGACGCTGAAGGGGGTCGAGGCCGATCCCGCCCGGATACGGGCCGCGATGCTGGCGGAGCGGCGGATCCTCCTGGTCACCGACGCGCCCGGCGCGGCCCGGCCGCCGACGGGGGCTCGGGACAAGGTGAAGGCCGAGGTGCTGAAGCGGTACTTCACCGTGGTGGCGGACGAGCGGACCCATGGGCGCCGCCTGATCGTGTACGAGCGGCTCTGAGGATGCGGCCGGCCTCGACCCGCGGCAGCGGAGCCGTTCGCCGCGCCCCTCGCGGGGCGCGGTCGGATCCCTAACCCGCCGGCCTTCCGTTCGAGCCGTCCGACGACGCCGTCTCGTACAGCTCGAACCAGATGCTCTTGCCGTCGCCGCGGGGGTCCACGCCCCAGGCGTCCGCGAGCATGTCCATGAGGACGAGGCCGCGGCCGGAGGAGGCGAGTTCACCGGGGTGGCGCTTGTGGGGGAGGGCGTCGCCGGCGTCGGTGACCTCGATACGCATCCGGCGTTCGCCGCTGTCGCCGGTCATCTCGGCGACGAGGAGCGCGTCGGCGTCCGTGTGGACCAGGACGTTGGTGAGCATCTCGGAGACGAGGAGGACGGCGGAGTCGACCTGGTCGCCGCAGTTCCAGTCGTGGAGCAGCTCGCGCACCTGCTGCCGGGCCCCGGCGATGCGTTCCGGCTCCGCCTGGGCGACGGTCAGGGCGGTGCGGCGTACTGGCGGTCGTACGGCGGTGGTGTCGCCGCGGCCGTATCCCTCGCTCTCCCGGCACAGCAGCAGCATCGCTATGTCGTCCTCCCGCCGGTCGGCGAGCGGGCCGGGGGTGTGGTGGGAGGAGGGGCCGTGCACCCCTTGGACGAGCGCGTCGGCCAGCGCCTCCAGCCGGCCAGGCGCGAGGCCACCGGGTTCCGGAGGGTTCGGCGCCAGGCCACCGGGTTCCGGGGGGTACGGCGCCAGGCCACCGGGTTCCGGTCGGCTGGGAGCAAGGTCGCCGGGTGTCGGGTGGCTCGGGGCGAGGTCGCCGGGTGCCGCGTGGCTCGGCGCGAGGTCGCCGGGCTCCGGGCCTTCCGCCGCGAGCGCACCCGTTTCCGAGCGACCGCTGACCAGGCGACCCGTTCCCAGGCGACTCGTTTCAACGCGGCCCAGCTCGGAGCCGCCCGCTTCCTGCCTGCTCGTCTCCTGCCCGTCCGCTTCCTGCCCACCCGGCCTCAGCCCACCGTCAACCGGCCCGCCCGTAACCAGCGCGTCCGTAACCAGCGCATCAGCAATCAGCGCGCCAGCGACCAACCCACCCCCACGCAGCCTCTCCCCGTGGTTCACCTCTCCGGTGCTCAGCCGCTCCTCCCCCGGTCCCCCGGAGGGTCTCGCGTCGAAGGACTCCAGGATCGTGCGGATGCGGCGCCAGCCCGTGTCGAGGTCGTGGCCTCCCGTTTCGATGAGGCCGTCGGTGCACAGGAGCATCGTCTCGCCGGGTTCCAGGACGAGGCGGGTGGTGGGGTAGTCGGCGTCGGGGTCGATGCCGAGGGGGAGGCCGCCCGGGGTCGGGCGGACCAGGACCGTGCCGTCGGCCATGCGGATCACCGGGTCGGGGTGCCCGGCACGGGCGATGTCGAGGACGCCGGACACCGGGTCGACCTCGACGTAGAGGCAGGTCGCGAAGCGCAGGTCGGAGTACGCGTCGGCGGAGGAGTTCGTGATGCCGTGCAGGAAACGGGAGGCACGGGAGAGGACGGCGTCCGGGGGGTGCCCCTCGGAGGCGTAGGCGCGCAGGGCGATGCGGAGCTGGCCCATGAGGCCGGCGGCGCGCACGTCGTGGCCCTGGACGTCGCCGATGACCAGGGCGAACCGGCCGCTCGGCAGGGTGATCATGTCGTACCAGTCGCCGCCGACCTGGAGTCCGCCCCCGGTGGGGACGTAGCGGGCGGCGACGCTCATGCCGGGTATCTCCGGGCCCAGCGTGGGGAGCATCGTGCGCTGGAGGCCGTCGGTCAGTTCGCGTTCGGTCTCGGCGGCGCCGGCGCGGGAGAGGGCCTGGGCGAGCATGCGGGCGACGGTGGTCAGCACCGAGCGCTCGTCGGGGGTGAACGTGACGGGGTGGGTGAAGCCCGCCATCCACGCCCCCATCGTGCGGCCGGCGACGGTCAGCGGCAGGAAGGCCCAGGACTGGCGGTTGAACTGTTCCGCGAGCGGCCAGGCCGTGGGGTAGCGGGCCTTGTAGTCCTCGGGGGAGGAGAGGTAGACGGCACGGCCGGTGCGGACCACCTCGGCGGCCGGGTAGTCCGTCTCCAGCGGCATATGGGTGAAGGGGCCTTCGTCGCCCTGGCTGTGCCCGTGGTGTCCGATGACGGTGAGCCGGTCGGCCTCCACACCGAAGACCGCGAGCCCGTCCGGTGAGAAGCCGGGCATCGCCAGGCCCGCCGCGACCCGCAGCACCTCCGCCGTGGACCGCGCCTCGGCCAGCGCACGGCCCGCGTCCAGCAGGAACGCCTCGCGCGAGCGCCGCCAGTCGCCGGTGACGGCCGGGGCGCGGGCGGCGGTCTCCGGCGAGGGCTCGGTGACCTCCTGGATGGTGCCGATCAGCTCGAAGGACTTCGTCAGGGGGTCGAAGGTCGGCTTGGAGCGGCTGCGGACCGTGCGGAGCACCCGGCCCCGGTCGTCCATGACCCGGATCCGGACCTCGGCGAGGGTGTCCTCGACGACGGCGAGCTGCACGACCGAGACGATCTCGTTCCAGTCGACGGGGTGCAGACGTGCCCGCGCCCCGGCCTGGGTGAGCGTCGTCGGCTCCGCGGGCAGCCCCATGAGCCGGGCGGCTTCGGCATCCAGCGTGACGGTTCCGGCAGCGCTGTCCCAGGTCCACAGTCCCGTCGCGAGGGCGGACAGGACGTCCCCCACAGTGGGCGGGGGCTCACCAGTGCGCATTGACCCACTCTAAGAACAGCTGATCGGACCGTGCCACCGAAGCTGTACCGGGCACCGAGCGGGACCGGAAGCATGACAAGTAACCACGACCGGCGGCGACGGAGGTGACGGCAATCGACGCTAGCGACAGTAACCGCTTACGGTCCTGCCCATGGCTATGACCGTGCGTATCCGGTCAGCGTCGTGACGGTCGCGTCGTGGGGGCCTGCCGCCCGGCGGCAAATGGTGGGGAGGTGATCTCGGGGTGCCCGGTACGCTTGGGGTTGTTTCACGTGAAACACCGGCCGTGAGACACGCACTCAGATTCCCGATCAGCGAAGGCTGGATGAACGACGATGCATCGGTACAGGTCCCACACCTGCGGCGAGCTCCGCGCCTCTGACGTCGGCACCGACGTCCGGCTGAGCGGCTGGCTGCACAATCGGCGCGACCTGGGCGGCATCCTCTTCATCGATCTCCGCGATCACTACGGCATCACGCAGCTGGTGGCCCGTCCGGGAACCCCGGCGTACGAGGCGCTGGACAAGATCTCCAAGGAGTCGACCGTCCGCGTCGACGGCAAGGTCGTCTCGCGCGGCGCCGAGAACATCAACCCGGACCTGCCCTCCGGCGAGATCGAGGTCGAGGTCGGCGAGGTCGAGCTGCTCGGCGCGGCCGCCCCGCTCCCCTTCACCATCAACGCCGAGGACGGGGTCAACGAGGAGCGGCGCCTTGAGTACCGCTTCCTGGACCTGCGCCGCGAGCGTATGCACCGCAACATCATGCTGCGTACGGCCGTGATCAGCGCCATCCGTCACAAGATGACGGCGCTGGGCTTCAACGAGATGGCGACCCCGATCCTGTCGGCGACCTCCCCCGAGGGCGCCCGCGACTTCGTCGTCCCCTCGCGCCTCAACCCGGGCAAGTTCTACGCCCTCCCCCAGGCGCCGCAGCAGTTCAAGCAGCTGCTGATGATCTCGGGCTTCGACCGGTACTTCCAGATCGCGCCCTGCTTCCGTGACGAGGACGCGCGCGCGGACCGTTCGCCGGGCGAGTTCTACCAGCTCGACGTGGAGATGTCCTTCGTCGAGCAGGAGGACGTGTTCCAGCCCATCGAGAAGCTCATGACCGAGCTGTTCGAGGAGTTCGGCAACGGCCGGCACGTCACCTCGCCCTTCCCGCGCATCCCGTTCCGCGAGGCGATGCTCAAGTACGGCTCCGACAAGCCGGACCTGCGGGCCCAGCTGGAGCTGGTGGACATCACCGACGTCTTCGAGGGCTCGGAGTTCAAGGCGTTCGCCGGCAAGCATGTGCGCGCGCTCGCTGTGCCGGATGTCTCGGCCCAGCCCCGCAAGTTCTTCGACCAGCTCGGCGAGTACGCGATCGAGCAGGGCGCGAAGGGCCTGGCCTGGGTGCGCGTCGCCGAGGACGGTTCGCTGTCCGGCCCGATCGCCAAGTTCCTCACCGAGGAGAACGTCGCCGAGCTGACCAAGCGGCTCTCCCTGGCCGCCGGTCACGCCGTCTTCTTCGGCGCGGGCGAGTTCGAGGAAGTCTCGAAGATCATGGGCGCGGTGCGGGTCGAGGCCGCCAAGCGTGCCGGGCACTTCGAGGAGGGCGTCTTCCGGTTCTGCTGGATCGTCGACTTCCCGATGTACGAGAAGGACGAGGACACCGGCAAGATCGACTTCTCGCACAACCCCTTCTCCATGCCGCAGGGCGGTCTTGAGGCCCTGGAGACCCAGGACCCGCTGGACATCCTCGGCTGGCAGTACGACATCGTCTGCAACGGCGTCGAGCTGTCCTCCGGCGCGATCCGGAACCACGAGCCCGAGATCATGCTCAAGGCCTTCGAGATCGCGGGCTACGAGCGGGACACCGTCGAGGAGCAGTTCGCGGGCATGCTGCGCGCGTTCCGCTTCGGCGCCCCGCCGCACGGCGGCATCGCCCCCGGTGTCGACCGCATCGTCATGCTCCTCGCCGACGAGCCCAACATCCGCGAGACCATCGCCTTCCCGCTCAACGGCAACGCCCAGGACCTGATGATGGGCGCGCCGACGGAGCTGGAGGAGGCGCGGCTGCGCGAGCTGCACCTGTCGGTGCGGAAGCCGCAGCCGAAGTAGGCAAGTAAGTAAGGCAAGCCTTTCTTGGCTTGTCGGTGAAAAGGGTCCGGAAGTCGTCCGTCGATTTCCGGACCCTTTTCCGTTCCTGGGGAAAAGGCGCCGTTTTCTCAGCTCGCTGACAGCCTTCTTATCTAACTTCCCGGCGCATGACAGCGAATGAACAGGATCAGCGGGATGTGACGCGCCGCACGGTGGTCGTGGTCGGTGCGGGTGCGGCCGCGGCGGTGGGGCTGGGCGGCGCCATGGCGGCGAACGCCTTCGCGGGTGAGCGGGGCGGAGAGCGCGGTGGCCCCGCTCCCGTCCCGGAGGAGTGCTACCTGCTGACCTCGGAGACCACCGAGGGCCCGTACTACATCGACGCGGACAAGCTCCGCCGGGACGTCACCGAGGACCGCGAGGGCATCCCGCTGCTCCTCCGCCTCAAGGTGATCGACAACGAGACGTGCCGGCCGATCCGTGACGCGGCCGTCGACATCTGGCACTGCGACGCGGTCGGTGTCTACTCCGGCTACGAGGACATGGGCAACGGCGGGGGCGGCCCGGCCCCCACCGGCGAACCTCCGACCGGTGAGCCCCCGAGCGGCGACCCCTCCGGCCCGCCACCGGGCGGCGGCCACCAGGAGCCGACGGACGACACCCGCTATCTGCGCGGCACCTGGCGTACGGACCGGCAGGGCTTCGTCACCTTCAGGACCGTCTTCCCGGGCTGGTACCGGGGCCGCTGCGTCCACATCCACACCAAGGTGCACGTCAACGGCGAGTGGACGGACGCCGGTTACGAGGGCGGCAACACCTGCCACACCGGCCAGTTCTTCTTCGACGAGGAGTCCGTGCTCGCCTCCGCGGTCGTGGAGCCGTACGTCTCCAACACCGACGAGCGCACCACGCTCGACGAGGACACGATCTACGACGGCAGCGGCGTCCAGGGCGGACTGCTGAAGCTCCGCTACGACAAGCGGGACATCGCGAAGGGTGTGCGGGCCTCGCTCACGGTGGGCGTGGACCCGGAGGCGACCAACGACGGGACGGGGACCCCGCCGCGGCCGAGCGCCTCGGCGTCGAGCACGAGTTAGGTCAGCTTATCCAGAGTTTTTGCCGAAAGGGGTCCGAAATAGACGGCGATTTCGGACCCCTTTTCCCTTCTCGTGGGAATCCGCACGGGAATGCGGGGAAAACCACAGTGCTTTCCCACGGCTTTGACAGCCTGACTCCCTAATTTCCTGCCCATGACGGGAAACCAGACCGGAAACGAGAACGAGAAGGCCCAGGGGCCGAGGCACAAGCGGGATCTGACGCGCCGCAAGGTCGTCGTGGCGGGCGCGGGCGCCGTGGCCGCCGTGGGGGTGGGCGGAGCGGTCGTGGCGACCGCGAGCGCGGGCACGAACAAGCAGGGCACCGCCAAGCCTCTCGCCTCCACCAGTGCCGGAGAGGAGTGCTACAAGCTGACCTCGGAGACCACCGAGGGCCCGTACTACATCGACGCGGACAAGCTTCGCCAGGACATCACCGAGGACAAGGAGGGCATCCCTCTCACCCTCCGCCTGAAGGTGATCGACAACGAGACCTGCGAGCCGGTCCGTGACGCGGCCGTCGACATCTGGCACTGCGACGCGCTCGGCCTCTACTCGGGCTACGAGAGCTTCTCCGGAGGCGGTGGCACTCCCCCCACCGACGCCCCCTCGGGCACCCCCACCGACGTGCCGTCCGGCACCCCGACCGGCGAACCCCCGGCCGGCGGTGGCGGTGGCGGCGGGCACGAGGAGCCGACCAGCGACACCCGCTATCTGCGCGGCACCTGGAAGACCGACAAGCAGGGCTTCGTCACCTTCAAGACGATCTTCCCGGGCTGGTACCAGGGCCGCTGCGTCCACATCCATGTGAAGGTGCACGTCAACGGCGAGTGGACGGAGGCCGGTTACGAGGGCGGCAACACCTGCCACACCGGCCAGTTCTTCTTCGACGAGGAGTCCGTGCTGGCCTCCGCCGAGGTCGAGCCGTACTCGACCTCCACGACCGAGCGCACGACCCTCGACGACGACACGATCTACGACGACAGCGGTGTCCAGGGCGGTCTGCTCAAGCTGAAGTACAAGAAGAACGACATCGCCAAGGGCGTCACCGGCTCCATCACGGTCGGTGTCGACCCGGATGCCACGAACACCGGCACGGGCGACTCCGTCCAGCCGGGCGCGTCGGAGACGGCGTCGGAGTCGGCCTCGGCGAGCTGACGTCGACCGGCGTACGCCGTCGCTGAGCGGCCGGCGGTCGCACGGCCCGGCGCGCGCACGGCCCGGAACCCCTCCCCCTGGGTTCCGGGCCTTCGGCGTGCGCTCGTCCCCCGATCGGGTACTCGCTGGGGAAGTCATCAGGGGACGCACAGGTTTCTCGTCGGACGATCACAGCGGGAGGCGGTGTGATGGGACGTACAGGGTGAGGAGCCCGTACGAGCCCGTACGAGCCCGTACGAGCCCGTACGAGCCCGTACGAGCCCGTACGAGCCCGTACGAGCCCGTACGAGCCCGTACAGGGACGGAACGTCGGAATGCTGGAGGAGGCCATGAAGCTGGCCGTGCTGGTCGCAGTGTTGCTGATCGTCGGGGCGGTGGTCGCGGTCGTCGCGCGGCGGCGGTCCGTGGACGAGCCCGGTCCGTCGTCCGACCTGGACGCGGAGGCCGACGCCAACCGCTGGGTCGTACGGCTGGGCGGCAGCCTGGCCGGTATCGACGTAAGGGCGCAGGCCGGGGCGGGCGGCAGCGCGGCCGAGTCCCTGACCGACGCCACCGAACGCCTCCGCACCGCCCGCGCCCAGCTGACCAGGGCCCGCACCCCCGAGGAGTACGCGCGGGTCACCCGGACGGCGGTCGAGGGGCTGCACCATGTGCAGGCGGCGCGGACGGCGCTCGGCATGGAGACGGGGCCGGGCGCGGGGCCGGCCCGGGGCGCCGGTGCGGACGCGGGTCCGGGTGCGGGTGGTCAGGCCGAGGGGCCGGGGGCGGTGCCGCCGGTCCGTACGGCGATCAGCAGGCCGCTCGACCAGGTCAGCCGGGTCGCCCGGAAGTCCGAGCGCCCCTCCAGAACCGCGAGCAGGTCGGTCACCGCCGCCTCGTGACCCTCCGGCCAGCCGGGGACGGGCGTCAGGTCGTCGACGACGTACGCGCCGCCGGGTGCCACCAGGTCCAGGGCGGCGTCGAGATGGGTGAACTTGCCGGGCCAGGTGTCCGCGAAGACCAGGTCGAAGGGGGCGCCGTCGTACGCGTCGAGCCAGTGTCCGCCGTCCTCGGTGACGAAGGTGACGCGTTCGTCGTCGCCGAACTGCTTGCGGGCGACGGCCTGTACGGCGTCGTCCAGCTCGACGGTCACCAGCGTCGCTGTCTCGTCCATGCCGCTGAGGAGCCAGGCGGTGCCTTCGCCGACACCGGTTCCGAGTTCGAGGATCCGGCCGCCGGGGCGGGTGGCGGCGAGGGTGGCGAGCAGGCTGCCGGTACGGGGCTCACACGACATGGTGAACCCGGCGGCACGGGCCGCCTCCTGCAACTCGGTGAGGGAGGCGGGGAGTTGGCTGAGCCTGGGGAAGTCGTCCATACGGGGATTCTGGGCGGAAGCGGGCGGCGGCCTCAACCGGATTGTCGGGAACCGGCGACGTCGAGGGCGGTGATGAGTCGACCGGGAGCGTGAGCCGACCGGGCACATGAGACGGCCAGGCGCGTGAGCCTGCCGGGCATGTGAGCCTGCCGGGCGCGTGAGTCGACCAGGCGTGTGCGCCTGCCAGGCGCGGCCCGTGCTCGGAACTGCCGGGCGTCCGCCCACGTCGTACTGATCATGACCACGTCGACCACGCCCCCTTCCGGTTCCGCCCAGGCCTCCGTCCCCCCGCCCACGACCCTCGGTGAGGAGATCCTCCTTCTCTCCCTCGACGACACCACGGGCGAGGCCCGGCTTCCGCTGCGGACGCCCTACGCGATCGCGGCGGCGGCCCTGCTGGAGCGGTGCCTGTCGGGCGCAACGGCCGATGTGGTGCTCCCGGAGGACGCCGGGAAGTGGCTCCACGAGCACCGGACGCGGGAGTACGAGACCGCACTGCGGGGTGTGCTGGACAAGGGCCTGATCCGGGAGGAGAAGCGCCGTGTCCTGCTGGTCTTCCGCACCACCCGCTACCCGGAGGCCGACGGCACGGCGGAGTCGGCCCTGCGCGGGCGCCTGGCGAAGGTGGTCCTGGAGGGTGCCGAACCGGACCCCCGCACCGCCGCCCTGATCAGCCTCCTCCACCACGGCGACCTGCACACCCTCGTCTTCCCGGACGCCGGCTCCGAGGAGTCCCCGGCCAGGCGGCGGATGGCCGAGATCGCCGAACACCACTGGGCGGACCCGGCGCTGCGCCGGATGGCCGAGACCGCGGCGGCCACCGCGGCGGCCCTCACGGCGGCGACGATGGTGATGACGGTGGTGGTGATCACGACGGTGACGTGACGCCGTTCGAGGCCTGGCCGCTAGCGCTTCAGCGCCCGGTACCGCTTCATCAGGGCGCTCATCCTCTGGGGGTCCTTCGCGCCGTTCAGCTCGGTGAGGAGGTCGTCCGGGCAGAGTTCGTACAGGTCGCCCCACCAGCCCCGGCGGCGGTGGTCGTATATGCGGTAGCCGCCGGGGACGCCCCGGGCGACGTACCGTCTCCTGCTCACTCGGGGTCCTCCTCCGGTGGGGACGTCAACGCCTCCTCTTCCAGGAGGCGTTCGGCGATGTCGTCGGCCCAGGTCTGGGCCCAGCGGCGGAGTCCAAGGATGGCGTCGGCGTCCAGGCCGTGGCGAGCGAATTCCCGGTCGTCGAGCCACTCGGTGCCCTCCAGCCGGGACTGGAGGTCGGTGAGGTTGAAGGTGGTGGACGTGGCGGAGGTGTGGCGGCGGGCCAGTTCCTCCAGCTCGGCGACGGTCCAGTGGGCGCCGGCCGCGTGCACGGCGATCAGGTCGCGGGCCGTGCCCCGGTCGGCCACGGCCCGGACCTTGGCGCCCACCACGTCCTCCAGGGCGAGCGCGGGACCGAGGGAGGTCTCCACCGGCGGGTGCCAGAGGGTCTCCTTCAGGAGGTCGAGGGTGCGTTCCTCCGCCGTCGTGGGGTCGGTGACGAGGAGACGGGCGGAGAGCGGGGCCGTCTCCACGGTGTGCACCAGCCAGCCGCGTTCCGCCAGGCCGACCCGGACCGCAGCGGCGATCCGCTCCATCGGGGCCGCGTGCTCCGTCGCCAGCTCCAGGTCCCGGCCGGGCGGCCTCGCCTCGACCAGTCCGTGCGCCGCCACCGCGTGATCGCCGGTGAGGGCGAGGGCGTACGGGGCGCCGACGCTCAGCACATCGGCGAGGAGGTGGCCGAGTTGGTCGGGGAGGTCGGGGAGGCCGTTCACGCGGAGGCCTCGGGGGCGGCGGGCGGTGCCAGGGGTGCGGGTGGGGGAGGCGGGGGAGGCGGGGGAAGTGAGGGAGGCGGGGGAGGTGGGGCCATGGAGGGATTATCCCGGCCCCCGCGGAATTCCCCCGGTCAGTACGGCCGTCGGCCCAGCCAGTTCCCGGGCGGATCGAAGTTGGCCACCACATACGTCCAGCCGTTCCCGCACCTGGCCTTCGCCGCGCCGACCCGTGTCGAGGTGCGCCAGACGAGCTGGGTGTAGTGGAGGCACTCCCGGCCGTTCACACAGGAGTTGGAGGGACGGTCGTAGTCGGACTTCTCGTCGAGCCAGAGCCGGGCCGCGTCCGCCAGGGAGTAGCGGGGGTTCGACCCCTTGGCCAGGTTCTCGCCGTACCGGCTGTTCGAGTGGACGAGTTCGCAGTCGTCGACCCGCACCCTCGCCCAGGAGCGGGCGTGCCCGGCGACGGACTCGTCCCAGACCAGCGGGGGGACACCGACGTCCGCTCGCGCCTCGTTGACGATCGTCAGAAAGCCGCCGATCTCCGCCTTCCTTACCGACGGTGTCACCGATCCGGCGCCGGTCACCCCGGCCGCCGTCGCCGTGACCGTCTCCACGACCGTGGGCCGGGGGCCGACCGCCTGGGCCGCCCCCGGAGTGAGCGCCAACGCCGCCGCCGCGCTCGCCGCAGCCATCGTCCGCGCCCTGTCCCGTCGCACCACTCGTGCCTCCTCCTGCTCCAACTTCCTTACCAGCGCTGCTACTTGTAGGGCAGGGCGGAGGCCGGACGGGGGCGACGGGATCACCTGCCATCCCATCGGGGGAATCGGAGCGGGTCCGGGTTTCGGGACGACGCGAACCGCCCGCGCACTCGGGGGAGTGCGCGGGCGGTCCGCTCGACAACGGTTCGCGACAACGGCTACCGGCGCCCTGTGCCATCGGCTCGATGTCAGCGACGCCCCGAGCCTGGACGCGTCAACCGATCGACGACCCGACCGGCGCCGGCGCGCTGCGTGGCTGCCTGATGGCGCCAACAGCGCCTACGAACTCGGCAACGCCGATCCGGAAGTCCTCATGTACGCCCACCGCACCTACGAGACATCCACCGCGCTGATCGCTGATCGCTGATCGCTGATTGCGTCGCGCTGCTACGGCACGATCACTCGCGGCTCAACTCCTGCCTGACCACTCCGGCGACTGAGGCATGCGATCCGGATGATGCAGGCGCGTAGTGCCGTGACCACGAACGTTCATGGTGTCGGCGGACCTGCCGTCGACGTGCCGGTGTGACGGTGTGGCGGTGGGAGTTCAGCTGACCTCGTCGCGGACGGCGGTGTCGAGGTCGGTGGCGGTCAGGCCGAAGGTCTCGGCGGTCTCCGTCGCGTCCATGTGGAACGGCGCGTACCACTGGTAGTCCATCTCGGCCATCTCGCGGGCGATCGGCACGATCAGCCCGGCCGTACGCGTCACGGAGCGCGGTATCTGGATCAGTTTGACCGGTGGCCGGCCTGCCGCGACGGCGTAGCGCCGCGCCAGCTCGCGAATGGTGACGGCCGGCGCGGACGGCACGTGCCAGGGGCGGCCCCACGCGCGTTCTTCCGAGGCCAGCGTGACGAGGGCCTGTGCCATGTCGCCGTTGAAGGTGAAGGTGTGCGGCATGTCCAGGTGGCCGGTGATCCAGGCCGCTTTTCCCTTCTGCAGGGCCGACTTGATGAGCAGGGAGTAGATGCCGTTGGCGTCCTTGCCGATGTAGTCGGAGCCGCGGACCTCGACGGTGCGGATCCCCCCGGCGAGGGCCTGTTCCCACATGCGTCCGCGCAGGCGGCCCTTGTGCCCGGTGGCGGCCATGGGGGTGTGCTCGTTCATCCGGCCACCGGGCTGCGGACCGTAGGCGTAAAGGCTGCCGGTCAGCGCGAGGACGGCGTCGTTCGCCTTGGCGGCGGTGATGGCCGCCGTCTGCAGGGGCGGCAACAGGCGCTCCCACACCGTGTATGAGGGTGGATTGGCGCAGTGGTAGATCACTTCCGCGCCGCGGGACAGCTCGGTCAGGCGGGACGGGTCGGACGCGTCCGCGGCGACCCGGTCGACCAGCGGGTGCTCGGGGCCGGAGCCGCTGCGGGTGACGATCCGGACGCTCTCGCCGCGCTCGGCGAGCAGACGAGCGACGTTGGTACCGATGGAACCGGCACCGATGATGACGTGCTTGGCCATGACGCTTTCACCTTCTCCGGGGTATCGGTCAGTGGTCCACGCCGGAGCCGGTATAGGCGGGCACGTCCGCGAGCATGCCGGCGATCTGCGGGTTGAGCTCGTTGCGGCGCCGGTGCAGTTCCTGGATCTTGGCGTTCAGGTCGGGGTCGTCGTCGTCACTGACGTCGAAGATCTCCAGCCGTTCGACCAGGTGCAGCCCGAGGTGGTCGGTCTGGTACGTGGTCGGGTGCGTCAGGTAGGCGAAGAGCCCGTCGAGATGTTCGACGACGAACACCGCGCCGTACGTGTAGTCGCCGCCGTGGTCGCGGCCGACGACGAAGGACTTGATGGCGGGGTTCGACCGGCCCTGATCGCGCCAGCTCTCCAGCACCCCTTCGATCTGCTCAGGCGTCGCAGTGGCCTTCATCGTGACTCTGTTGATGTGGTAAATCATGACTTACTACCCGTTCCTAACGTCGTTATAATTCCTAACGGCGTTAACTATGACGCGCGTCGTCGGCGCGGTCAAGGCGGTGACTAGGGTTCGAGGACACCATCGAAGCGAAGTGACGGACCATGTCGACCAGCACGAGACGGGCCCGCGAACGGGCGAACACCCGGGAGCGGATCATCGAGGCCGCGCTGCACGTTCTCGAGACCGAGGGTGTCGCGGCCCTGACGATCCGGCGCATCGCCACCGACGTGGAATACTCCGCGCCCGTCGTCTACCAGCACTTCGCCAACAAGGACGCGCTCGTACTGGAGCTGGTCGCGCACGGTCACCGCCTGATGCTGAGCGAGTTCCGCCGAGCCGCGCAGGAGCCCGATACGGACCGGCGCATGACGCGCATCGCGTCGCAGTACGTCCGGTTCGCCGGCGAGCACCCCCACCTCTTCCAGGTCATGAACGACCCGATGGTCGACGCGGACGAACGCCGACGGGTCGCGGAACCGGTCATCGACGTCCTCAAGGAGCTGCTCACCTCCTGGTCGGCTGCACACGACGTGGTCCTGGCCGATTTCGACCAGGCCTGCGAGATCCTCTGGGGCACGCTGTACGGCATCGCGTCGCTCGGTCACCTCGGCAGCGTCGGCAACGACCGCGCCCGCCACCTCGCCGAACAAGCGCTTCGCACGATCCTCCTCGGCTGGCGAACCGAGACGCAGGCGAACGGTCGACCGGCGAGCAGCTAGGGCGGTGTCCATCGCCGACGGATGTAGGTGTCGTCGCCGTAGCCGCCGCCGCTCCCCGTGGAGTCGGAGTCGGAGTCGGAGTCGGGGTCGGCGTGGGCGGCGAAGGCGGGAGCGATGGCCGATGTAAAGGTCAGGGCTCCGGCGAGCAGCGGTGCTAGCAGGGTGACCGCCGCCCTCGGGTTCACCTGCCGTTGGCTGTCAGAACTTCTCAAGTTCAGTTAAGGGAAGGCAAAGCAAGCTCAAAGGTTGACCCTCGATCGTCTTTTGACATGGACCAGACCCTTCTCGTGGTCGCCGATCTGGCCGCCATCTCCGTGCTGACCTTCGCGGTCTACTTCCCGCGCCACCACCGCCGGGACCTCATCGCCGCCTTCCTCGGCGTCAACGTCGGTGTTCTCGCGGTGGCGATGACGCTCAGCTCCTCGTCGGTCGGGATCGGCCTCGGGATGGGGCTGTTCGGCGTGCTGTCGATCATCCGGCTGCGGTCCAACGAGATCGCCCAGCACGAGATCGCGTACTACTTCTCCGCGCTCGCCCTCGGCCTGCTCGCCGGACTGCCGGAGGAGGTCAACGTCCTGTCGGCCCTTCTCATGGCGCTGATCGTCGCCACGATGTACGTCGGCGACCACCCGAGGCTCTTCGGCCGCTACCGCCAGCGCAGCCTGCGCCTCGACGCCGCCTACACCGACGAGGACGCCCTGCGCGCGCACCTCGAAGTGCTGCTGGGCGGCCGGGTGGTGAACCTGTCCGTGCAGAGCGTCGACCTGGTCAACGACATGACCCTGGTCGACGTCCGGTACGTCGTCACCCCCGGCGAGGGCACGCGCGCGCCGAGGGAGGCCGCCGGCCACCGGGTCGAGCACGAGCGGGGGGTCCGGGCATGACGGCCCTGGACTCCGTCGCCCCCGTGGTCGGGGCGCTGCGCCCCATCGGCCTCGACGAACTCGTCGACCGGGCCGAGCTGTTGACCCGTGTGGACCGCAAGTACATGCTGCCGCTCACCGATCTTCCCCTCGTGCTCGGCGGGCTCGACGGCGCGGGCACCTCCCGGCCGGGCGGGGCCGAGAGCGGGGGCGTGCGGGTCCTGGAGGTCGACGGCGAGCGGCGGTTCGCGTACCGGTCCGTGTACTTCGACACCCCGGACATGGACGGCTACCTGGGCGCGGCCCGCCGCCGCCGTCGCCGCTTCAAGCTGCGGATACGGACGTATCTGGCCTCCGGGCAGCACTTCCTGGAGGTCAAGACACGCGGCCCGCGCGGTACGACGGTCAAGCAGCGTGTGCCGTACGACGGGGAGCCGGACCGGCTGGGCCCCGAGGCGCGCGCGTACGCCGACGAGGTCCTGCGCGAGGCGGGCATCGATTCCCACTCCTTCCGCCTGGTGCCCGCCCTCACCACCCGCTACCTCCGCACCACCCTCTTCCTGCCCGGCGGCGGCAGCCGGGTCACCGTCGACACCGGCCTGACCTGGGCCCTGCCCGACGGCACCGAACTGCGCACCCCCGAACGGACCATCGTCGAGACCAAGGCCGGGCGCGCGGGTTCCGGCGCGGACCGGCTGCTGTGGTCGCTCAAGCACCGGCCCTGCCCGGTCTCCAAGTACGGCACCGGGCTCGCCGCGCTGCGGCCCGACCTGCCCGCCAACCGCTGGCTGCCCGTTCTGCGGCGCCACTTCCCCACCGCACCGGCACTGAACGGGAGCCTCGCATGACCACCCGCATGACCACCCGCAGGGCCACTCGCACGGCCATCCGTAGGAACTCGGTGAACTCGATGAGCCCGATGAGCTCGGTGAACTCGTGGAGGAGGAGGGCGCGGGGCTTCCGTACGAAGGCGGTGGCCGCCCTCGCCTCCGTCGTCCTCGCGACCGCCGCGCTGGCCGGGTGCTCCTCCGGGAGCGGCTCGGACGCGGCGTCGTCCGACTCCTCGTCGAGCGCGAGCGCGAGCGCGGCGGCGGCCGTGGACGGGACGCGGGACGCGGCGGCCGTCCTCGCCGACAACGAGGAGACGCACGCCGAGGACGGTGACACGGAGTACGAGGAGTCGGAGGCCGTGGCCATCGAGCTGAAGGGGGACTCGGCCTCCGCCGACGGCAAGGGTGTGGACGTCGACGGGTCCACCGTCACGATCACCTCCAGCGGGACGTACCTGCTCAGCGGGTCCCTCGACGACGGGCAGATCGTGATCACCGCCCCCGAGGCGACCGTGCGGCTGGTCCTCGACGGGGTCGACATCTCCAGTTCCGCCGGGTCGGCGATCGCCGCGACCGAGGCGGAGCGGCTCGTGGTCGTCCTCGCGGACGGCAGCGAGAACAGGCTGAGCGACACCGACTCCTACGCCGACGACGCCGAGGCGAACGCCGCCCTGTACAGCGCGGGCGACCTGACGATCGGCGGCAGCGGCTCGCTCACCGTGAAGGGGAACGGCAACGACGCGATCGCCGGCAAGGACGGCCTGGTCGTCGAGGGCGGGAACATCACCGTCGAGGCCGCCGACGACGGTGTCCGGGGCAAGGACTACCTGGTGGTGAACGGTGGCACGGTCACCGTGACGGCGAAGGGCGACGGGCTGAAGTCCGACAACGCGGACGAGGAGGACGCGGGGTACATCGCCGTCACGGGCGGCACCGTCTCCGTGACGGCCGCCGGTGACGCCGTGGACGCCGCGACCGACCTCGTCGTCACCGGCGGCAAGGTGACCGCACGGGCCGAGGCCTCCGACGACACCTCCGCGCACGGCCTGAAGTCGGGCGTGATCACCGTCCTCGAGGGCGGCACGGTCGACGTCAATGCCTCCGCCGACGCCCTGCACGGCGACGCGGCCGTCCACCTCAACGGCGCCGACGTCACCCTCGCGGCCGGCGACGACGGCATCCACGCCGAGGGCGACCTCGTCATCAGCGCGGGCACGCTGGACATCACCGGCTCGAACGAGGGCCTGGAGGGCAAGGACATCCTGGTCAGGGGCGGGACGTCGAACGTCACGTCCGACGACGACGGGGTCAACGCGTCCGGCAGCGAGGCGACTTCGGAGGAGGACGACGCGCAGGGCGGACGGGGCGGCGGCCCGGGTGGCGGGGGCGGTGGCATGGAGGTCGGTGACTACTCCGCCAAGGTCACCGGCGGCACCCTCGTCCTCAACTCCCAGGGCGACGGCTTCGACTCCAACGGCACGGCCGAGATCACCGGCGGCACGATCGTCGTCAACGGCCCCGAGATGGGCGGCAACGGAGCGCTCGACGTCAACGGCAGCTTCACCGTCAGCGGAGGCACCCTCCTCGCCGCCGGCAGCGCGGGCATGGTCGTCACCCCGGACGAGGAGTCCGAACAGGGCTGGCTGTCAGCGACCCTGGACGCGTCGGTCGAGGCGGGCACGACCCTGCACATCGTCGACGCGGACGGGAAGGTCGTGGCGTCGTACGTCACCTCGAAGACCATCCAGAACATCGTGTACTCGGGCGACTCGATCAAGACCGGCGAGGAGTACACGGTCCACTCCGGCGGCACCGCCTCCGCCACCACCGGCGGCCTCGCCACCTCCGGCAAGCTCGCCTCGGCGAAGAAGATCGCCACGGCCACGGCGGGCGAGGCCCCGGAGGGCGGCGGCTTCGGGGGCGGCCCGGGCGGGGGTGGGGACCGGGGCTGAGGGCTGAGCGGAGGAGGGAGAGGCGGAGGCCCGCTGTCGGGGCAGCCCGGGACCTATACGAGGCCCTCGCTGGAGAGGGCCTCGGCGGCCCCCGAATTCTCCGGGTCCTCCGGGTCGTCCGCGAAGAGTTCCTCCGCGTGCGTGACCGTACCTGCTCGGTCGAGCCAGGTGCCGACTCGGACGGGGTCGGAGCATGTGGTGATGCGCTCGCGGACGTCGTCGGTGACGGGGATGCCACGTACTTCCAGGACGGCCAGGACGCCCCTGGCTTCTCCCTTGGCCTCACCGTCGAGGTAGGCCTTCTCCAGGATCGTGCCCCGGCCGGGGAAGTAGCTGACGAACGTCATGATGTGCCTCCATTTGTCTCCGGCGGGGCTCTCCCCCAGGGCGTTTTCCAGGAACTGGCTGAAGTAACTGGCGGCGCTCCAGTCCAGCTGCGCGAAGCCACGGTGCAATGCGTTCAGTATGGCGTCGCGCTCGGGGTTGTCGGCATGGGCCAGCGCGGAGAAGACGGCCATCGCGGGCTTCTCCGCCACGGTCCTGGCATCGGTGATCACTGGGAGATTGTCCGGTCCGGCGACGAGAGGGTACGTACGCTGGACGACCCAGCCGCGGGCTCCGCAGTCGAACGGGCCGGTCGCCCACTTGGTCGTGGCCCGGTCGCGGCAGACCACGAGCAGGAGGACCGGCAGGCGGTACTTCGACTGGAGATAGGCGATGTAGTAGGGCCAGCTGCGCTCCTTCCTCTTGTCCCGCCGCTCCTGCGCCTCGACGGCGAGCAGGAAGTCCTCCCCGTCGGACGGGTCGACGCGCAGCACCGTGTCGATGTGCCGCGACATCGGCTTGGTCTCCGTGGCGTCGGTGGCGACCGCGTACACGCTTGCCTTGTCCGGTAACGCGATGCCCAGCGCCTCGAAGACAGGGGTCAGGATCTCGGGCCGCTCCTGGAAGATGCGGTGCATGCCCTCGTGGGCTGAAGTGACCATGTGAAGGACCCTACGGGCCCTCTCGCCCCGATATAGGGCTACTTGGGGGGTGATCACTCTTTCGAGCGAGGAAGAAACGTTCACACCGCCGTGGTCAGTTCGCACCAGACGAACTTGCCGTCCGTGCGGTCGGGTTCGGCGGTGTGGATCGAGTTGAACCAGCCCCAGCTCTCGGCGCAGGCCTCGACGAGGGCGAGGCCGCGGCCGGTGTCGGAGGCGGGGCCGGGAGCTCGCGGCGCGAGGGCGCGGGCGAAGCGCCGGGGGGCCGTGTCCCACGCGGTGATCCGCAGCACCGGGTCGGCCCAGCGGAGCTTTATGGCCGCCGGGCCCTTGGTGTGCCGTACGGCGTTGGTGATCAGCTCGGTGGCGAGGAGTTCGGCGGCGTCGGTGAGGTGGGGGAGGCCGTGCAGGGTCAGGATCAGGCGGAGGGTACGGCGGCAGACGGTGACGGCGCGGGGGTCGTTGGGGATGGTGAGGGTGTAGGTCCAGGGTTCGTCGGGGCGGGGCGTCGTGTCGTCGGCGGGCTCTCCGGTGTCGAACATGCGTGACTCCTTCGGCTGGCGGGGGAGTTGAGGGCGCCCGGTGGCCTGCCGCACCCGCCGTGGCAGGGCGGGGCGGTGCGCTTCCGGGGGGCCGGTGATTCCGCAGGGTGTGCGGTGCGTCACCGACGGTATGGCATTAATTTATGCCACCGCAAGCCAGTTGCGTAGTCTGACCCTCATAAGTGGGATGCCGGTACGGCTTGTTGAGGAAGAGGTCCGCATGCCGCCGAGGAGCCAGCCGACCGAGCGTCAGGTGCGACTGGGCACGGAGCTGCGCAGGCTGAGGGAGGCCGCCGGTCTGACCGCCCGGGATGTGGCGCGGTTCCTCGGGTCGACATCGGCGCAGATGAGCCACATGGAAGCGGGCATCGCGGGCGTCAGCGAACAGCGTGTACGACAGTTGGCGGCTCACTACACCTGCACCGACCAGGAGTTGGTCGGAGCACTCGTGGCCATGGCGACAGATCGGACGCGAGGCTGGTGGGAGAAGTTCGCGGGTGTGCTGCCTCCGATCTTCGCGGATCTGGCGGAGATGGAGCACCACGCCACGTTCCTCCGGGACATCGCCACCGCCCATGTCCCGGGGCTGCTCCAGACCGAGGACTATGCACGGGCCGTGTACACGTACTGGCGCCCCGAGCTTCGGCGGAGCGAAGTGGAGCTACGCGTGGAGCACCGGATGAGCCGCAAGGTCGTTCTCGGGCGCGAGGAAACGCCGTACACGGCGGTGCTGCATGAGCCCGTGCTGCGCACCCGGGTCGCCGACCGGAGTGTGGCGCGGACCCAACTCGACTCGCTCCTCGCGCTGTCCGACAGCCCTGGTGTCACCCTGCGGGTCATTCCGTTCGACGTCGACGGATTCGCGGGGGCGAGCGCGGAGTTGATCTATGCGGGAGGCCGGGTTCCGACGCTGGACACAGCGCAGCGGGACACGCCGTACGGGCCCGCCTTCATGGATGCTCCCGCACAGCTGAAGGCAATGCGCGCACTGTTTCATAGAGTGGCCGGGGTGTCGCTCGACCCCGCACCGTCCCGGGACTACATCCACCGTCTTGCGAAGGAGCTGTAGGACGTGACCCAGTGGCAGAAGTCCAGCTTTTCCAGCGGATCCGACGGCACGAACTGCGTCGAACTCGCACTCTCCCCTGCCCGCATACTCCTCCGCGAGAGCGACGACCCCGCCCGCATACTCCCCGTCACCCGCGACGGTGCCGCCGCCCTCATACGGCACCTCGGTGGCTACGCCTCTGAGCCGAAGTTCTGGGTCCAGTAGTTGCCAGGACCCGCCAGGCCGATGCCGATCTCCTTGAAGGCGCAGTTGAGGATGTTGGCCTTGTGGCCGGGGCTGTTCATCCAGCCCTCCATGACGCTGTCGGCCGTGCCGTACCCGGCGGCGACGTTCTCGCCGGCCGTGCTGAAGCGGTAGCCGACGCGGGCGAGGCGGTCGCTCATGGACGAGCCGTCGGAGCCGGTGTGGGACATGTTCTGGTGGTCGGCCATGTCCTGGCTGTGGTCCTGCGCGGCCTTGGTGAGCTTGGAGTCCACGGTCACCGGCGAGCAACCCGCCTTCGAGCGTTCGGCGTTGACCAGGCTCAGTACACGGGCCGTGGGGCCGGAGTCCGTGTCGCCGGTGGAGGTGGTGGGCGTGGTGGTGTCGGACCTCGTGGCCTTCGTCGCCTTGGGGGCGGTCGGCGGTGAGGTCGTCTTCTCCGGGGTGTCGGCGGCGTCGGGGGTGGACTTGGCGGCCGGGCTGCCGGACTTCGAGGGAGACGCGCTCGGGCTCGGGGAGCGCGACGGGCGCTTCTTGCGCGACGGCGTGGCGGACGCGCTCGCGGAGGCCTCGGTCGCGGACGCGG
The DNA here is from genome assembly GCF_040297125.1 of Streptomyces sp. NPDC001868. Taxonomy (NCBI): domain Bacteria; kingdom Bacillati; phylum Actinomycetota; class Actinomycetes; order Kitasatosporales; family Streptomycetaceae; genus Streptomyces; species Streptomyces sp. NPDC001868. The sequence goes on from NZ_JBEOYO010000010.1 coordinate 142,549, forward strand.
TGGGGGTGCGCGAGGGCTCCGGGGAAGCCGTGTCCGACTTGTTCCCGCCCCACCAGGAGGACGCCACGCTGCTCCAGTCGCCCAGCCCGTGACCACTGGCCAGCGCCGCCGTGGGGATGCCCACGGCACCCACCACCAGCACGACGGCGGTGGCGACGGCCATGTTCCGGCGCTTCGTTCGCGGACGCCCGGTCCCCGAGCGTTTCGTCTTGCGGCGATGACTGTTCATACGTGACATGCGTGGCCTCACTGAGTGGTCCGACTACGTCCGGCTTTGGTTCTGAATGACCCCCTGATCGGCCGCCGCCCTGGCGAGCCCGGTCATTATGGGGACCGCCGAGCGCACCGGGCAACGAACGTCCGTGCGACTGTCAGGGCGGCGCCGATGACGTTTCCCGGGGTGGGGGGACGTGCGGCCGCGGCCGTCGGCACATCCGCCCGGACCCCTCGTACGCGGCCGGGACCAGGGAGAAAGCCGTCCTGTCGGGACGGCGGACGAAGGCGTCGCGGATCCGGATGATCAGTCGAATTTGCCACCCGTAGCGGCAAGTGCCCCTATTGGGGACGAGGGGAAGGTATTTGTCGCAGGGGGAAAGCAGGTCGATCGATTTCATCGTGCGCATTTCGGTCGTGACAGATGTCACGCCGATTCGAGGTGTGCGAGCGACGGGCGCAGACTGGAAAGCGCGGGGTTCCGAGAGAGCGGACCCCGGCAGGGTGATTCCCGAGGCCCCGCGCCGGATCGCGCGTGGAGGAATCATGACGGCAGTCACGCGAACGGAAGCCCCCGTCGAGATCGAGGGCGACGGCCTGGAGGTGCGCATCCAGGAGGTGGGCGGCGGTATGACCGTCGCCTTCCTCAAGCTCCCCCAGGGCATCGACATGGCCCCGGCCCTCAAGGGACTCCCCGACGACCTGTGCCAGTGCCCCCACTGGGGACTCGTCCTCAGCGGCCGGCTGAGGATGCGCACCAAGGAGGGCGAGGACCACTACGAGGCGGGACAGGCCTACTACTGGGCCCCCGGCCACGCACCGGAGGCCCTGGAGGACGTCGAAATCGTGGAGTTCTCCCCGACGAAGGAGTTCCAGGAGGTGCTGGACCACATCAAGTGACGTATCGAGCGAGTATCGAGTGATGTCCCGACGGCACATCAAGTGACAACCGAAGAAGTTAAGTTCGGCGGCAACCTATCCCGGACCCGCGACCACACATGAGTCGGAACTCCCTTCACGGGGGCTCCACACGAACCACGTGTTCTCCCGAACCACGCGTTCTCCGAACCACGTACCTTACGTAAGGACTCATCCGTGGCCTCTGCCTCCCCGCGCCCGTCCCACCGCCGGTCCCTCCGAGGACGTCGGACCCTCGTGGTCTCCGCCGCCGCCGTGGCCGCCGCTGTGGGCGCCGGCGTCCTCGTGATGAACGCCAGCGCCAATCCGGTGGACCTGTACCACCAGGTGCTGCCCGCCAAGGACGGCTGGGCGGCGTCCGGTTCCGGTACGACCGGCGGTACCAAGGCCGACGCGGCGCACACCTTCACGGTGTCGACCCGGGCGCAGCTCGTGAAGGCGCTGGGCTCCGCGACCGACACCGCGCCCCGGATCATCAAGATCAAGGGCACGATCGACGCCAACACCAGCGACTCCGGCAAGAAGCTGACCTGCGCGGACTACGCCGCCGGCACCGGCTACACGCTCTCCGCCTACCTCAAGGCGTTCGACCCGTCGACGTACGGCAAGAAGGCGCCGAAGGGCACCCAGGAGACCGCCCGCGGTGCCGCCGCGAACAAGCAGAAGAAGAACATCGTCTTCCGCGTGCCCGCCAACACCACCATCGTGGGCGTCCCCGGCACCAAGGCCGGCATCCTCGGCGGCAGTCTCCAGGTCCAGAACGTCAAGAACGTCATCATCCGCAACCTCACCTTCGCGGACACCAAGGACTGCTTCCCGCAGTGGGACCCGACCGACGGCTCGTCGGGCGAGTGGAACTCCAACTACGACTCGGTCACGCTGCGCGGCGCGACCAACGTCTGGGCGGACCACAACACGTTCACCGACGCGCCGACCTTCGACAAGACCGAGGCGACGCACTTCGGCCGCAAGTACCAGGTCCACGACGGCGCGTTGGACATCACCAACGGCTCCGACCTGGTGACCGTCGAGCGCAACCAGTTCCTCAACCACGACAAGACGATGCTCATCGGCAGCAGCGACACCGACTCCACCGGCAAGCTGCGCGTGACGATCCACCACAACCTGTGGAAGGGCATCGTGCAGCGGGCACCCCTGGCCCGCATCGGCCAGATCCACCTCTACAACAACGTCTACGACACCACCACGGTCAACGGCTACGCCCCCAAGTACAGCCTCGACTCCCGCGCCAAGGCCCAGGTCGTCGCCGAGCGCAACGTCTGGAAGATCCCCGCCGACGCGAAGGTCGCCAAGCTGCTCAGCGGCGACGGCACGGGCTCCGTCGCCGGCACCGGCAACCTCGTCAACGGCAAGGCCACCGACGTCGTCGCCGCGTACAACGCCGCGAACTCCAAGAAGCTGAAGACGACCGCCAACTGGACCCCGTCCCTCACCGCCGGCCTCCAGACCACGGTCACCAGCCTCCTGACCGACCTGACCGGCACGACAGGCGCGGGCACCCTCTCCTAGCCCCCACACGTGACGCCGCCCGACCACTCTTCTCCGGTGGCCGGACGGCGTCACCGTCGCTAGGGTCCGGAGCCACCAACGGCTACGGAGGTGGGCGTGACGGATCGCAGTCCCTTCACCGAGGACGAGCTGAATCTCATCCGGGGCGCGGGCGGTCGGCGCGACTGGAAACGCGGGGAACGGTTGATGCGGGAGGGCTCCAGAGCCGAGGACGTCCTACTCGTCGAGACCGGTCTGGTGAAGGTCACCGCGGACACCGCCAACGGCTACTCCAGCGTGCTCGCGGTGCGGGGCCCGGGTGAACTACTGGGCGAGCTGGCCTGTGTCGACGGTGGTGCCCGCTCGGGGACCGTCACCGCGATCCGCGCCGGCGGGGGCGTGACGGTAGGGGCCGAACGCTTCCGGCGACTCCTGACGGAACACGGGCCGTTGGCCCTCGCGGTCCTGCGCGGCGTCAGCGGGCGGCTGCGGCAGTCGGACCGGCTGCGGGCCGAACACGGCGCCTACCCGGCCGCGACCCGGATCGCCCGTGTCCTCGCCGACCTCGCGCTGTGCCACGGCGAGCCCGTGCCCGATCCGCTGTCGGACGGCGTGGCCGTGCTCATCAACCAACAGGAGCTGGCGGGCGCCGCCGGCACCTCCCGCGAGTCCGTGGCGCGCACGATGCGTCAGCTGCAAGCGGCCGGACTCGTCATCACCGGCCGGGGGGCCACCGTCGTACCGGACCCGGGGGCACTGCGGCGCTGGACCGGGGGTGAAGGCCCGTGAAGGTGGTGCGGCACAGTCGCGCACAGCCGCCGCAGAAGTATCACGAGAGTGTCAACTGACACTGTACATAGGCCAGTTGTGCGATATCTCTGTGCGCCATGGTGAGTTCCACAGCGCCGCGACCCCGCGCGCAGCACGACCCCGCGCAGTACGACCCGGCCCAGTACGACCCGGCCCAGTACTTCCTGATCGTCATCCTGGACATCGAGGGCTTCGGCCGACGCACCGACCCGGACCAGGCATGGCTCCGTGACCGGTTGCGGACCGTGGTGGCCCGAGCGATCGACGCCGCCGGTGTCCCGGAGCCCTCGTCGGAGGACCGGGGCGACGCGCTCGTCCTGCTCGTCCCCGGCACCGTGCCCAAGACCGACCTCCTCGGCGGTTTCGTCCGAGCCCTCGTCCGCGAGTTGCGCGAGCACTCCCGGAACCACACCGGTGACCGCGAGATGCGGCTGCGCGTCGCCGTCCACGCCGGTGAGGTCGCCCGCCACGGCGCGGGCTGGGTCGGCGCGGACCTCAACACCGCCTTCCGCATGGCCGACATGGAGCCGCTGCGGCAGGCCCTGGCCGGGGCGCCCGGCGCGGTCCTCTCCCTCGCCGTGTCCCAGGTCCTGCACCAAGGCGTCGTACGGCACGGTCACCCGGGCCTGGAGGCCGCCGAGTTCGCCCCGGCGGTGCTGTCCGCCAAGGAGATCCGCGACGAGACGGTGTGGATCCGCGTCCCCGGCCATCCGTGGCCCCCCGGCCTGCGCACCCCCGGGCCGCGCACCCCCGGCCCGTCCGCCACCGTACGCCCGGAGCCGCCCGCACCCCCCGCCGCCGCCAACTACGGCATCAGTGCCGCCGACGTGTCCGTCACCGGCGTGGGCGTCAACCATGGCACCGTCACCCAGTCCTGGACCGGCCCGATCGCCACGGGCCCCGCCGCGGCCACCACCGCCGACATTCCCGCCGAACTGACCCGGCTGCGGGCCGAGTTGAGCGAAGCCCGGCAGCGGGAGGCGATCGACGACTTCACCTTCCAGGCCACCGGCGAGGAGCTGGAGACGGCCGAGCAGCACGCCCGGGCCCAGGACGAAGAGGGCCGCGGTCGCCTTCTGCACGCGCTGATGAAGATCGAGCGGCTCATTCCGAACGCCGCCGCCCTCGCCGGCCTCATCGCGACCGTCACGCAGCTCATCCAGTACGTGAAAGGCCAGGCATGACACCCGGCAACCAGGGAATCCAGGCCCTCGACGTCAGCGTCCACGGCGTCGGCGTCAACCACGGACAGGTCAACCAGTACGTCGTCAGCGAGGGAGACTCCCCCGAGGAACGCCTCCAGCAGGGCATCCGTACCCTCCGGGCGGGCATGCGCGACCGTGCCGAACAGATGATCGGCGACGTGGTCGGGCTCAGCGACACCCCCGCACCGCAGGCGCTGTACTACCTGGCCCTGTCCATCGTCAGTCGTCGCTCCCCGGAGAACCTCACCGACGAGGACTGGCACAAGCTGCGCCACACCCTCGACCGGCTCGCGGACCTGCCCGGCGAGTCGGCGGCGGAGTACGGGCCGGCGGGGCGGGTCCTGCGCGACCTGATGTCCGCCTCCCTCCGGCCCGCCGCCCGCTCCGGCGCCTCGTCCGGCACACAGGACGGCACCGTCGACACCGCCCTGCTCCTCGACGGCCTCCTCGACGACGAGGTCCGCGCCGAACTCATGGACCATCTCCGGTACGTCCTCCGCGGCATCGAGCGGGACGCCCTGGACGCCGAGGAGGAGAGCGAACTCGGCGAACGGCTCGCCAAGAAGCGGGCGGAGAGGGCACCGCTCTTCTTCACCCCGGATCCCGAGCTGCACCTTCCGAGACCGCCCGCGGAGCCGAAGGTCGATCCGGCGGTCGTCGTCATCGGCGCCGTGTGCCTCGCCGTCCTGGGCGTCACGCTGCTCGTCGACCAGATACCGGACACCCTCCCCGACAGCGACCGGAACAACGCCTGGACCCTGCTCGTGGTGGCGGCCGTGGCGCTGGCGTTCGGTATGCCCGGTCGGGTGAGGTCGGTCGCCCGGCACAGCCTGCACGCCGAGTGGCGGGCCGATCCCGACGGCAGGAACCTGACCGACCAGGAGCGGAACCCGTTCCATCGGTCGACGTCGCGGCTGGCCGTCCTGCTGACCAGCCCGAAGCAGTGGCGCGAGGACCGCGAACGCCGGGCCAGGGAGCAGCAGAAGACCAAGAAGGCGGCATTCCGCCGGACCGTCGAGGCCCTGGTGCAGGACCGCTTCCTGGACTACGAACCGAAGGGCTCCGACGCGGCCAAGGAGTGGCGGAGGCACACCGAACGCCGCCGTCGCGAGCTGATCGACGACCTCACCCACCGCCACTGGCGCACCACCGCCCCCGGTGCCCTCGACTGGCTGATCCAACTGCGCGCCAAGGAGATCGGGGGACAGCGCGTCGACCTTCCGCAGATGCGGCTCGAACGGGCCCTGCGCGGCCTGGGTCTCCTCAGCACGCTCCTCGGCGTCGCCCTGCTCGCCGCCGCCGTCATGCAGGTCATCCCCAACGATGAGGACGCCGGACAGGGCATCATCGCCTGCTTCTGTCTGGCGTTCGCCGGGGTCTGGATGTGGCTCGCCGCCGTGGACTTCGCCAAGCGCACCGCGCACCAGCGTGCCCGGGCGCAGTACGAGAACGACCTGCGGGCGCAGCGGCAGTGGCTGGAAGACCTCGGGGGAAGCCGCCCGGACGACGATGAGATGGCCCGCTGGTACGACCTCGACCAGCGGTATCTGCGCCGCGAGGTCCTGGCGGAGCACCGTATGGAGCACCGCGACATCCTCTTCAGCTTCTCCCTCGTGGAGGGCGTCCCAGGCTGTGTCCGCGCCAAGGTCAAGAACGGCCCCCCGCGCTACTCGGAGTACCGGCAGACCCTGTACGTCCTGACCTCCAGCGGCGTATGGGTCAGCTCCTGGAACGTGGACTTCGCCACCGGTGAGCACGACGGTCGCCAGGACACCGTCTTCCGCTACGACGCCATCAGCTCCGTCACCGTGGAATCGGTCGGCGTCCGCTTCGGTGACTCGCTGCGGGAGATCGTCTCCGTCTCCGAGGACGGCTCCCTGCGTGATGGCGCCGACGAGGACGACCTGGTCGTGCACGAGGCGATGCGCCTGGTCCTGCACAACGGCCAACGGCTCACCGCGCTGCTGGAGAACTACGAGCATCTGTACGACTCCGCCCACGAGGACCGGGCCCAGCTCCGCCGCCTGGCGCTGGAGTCGTCCGGCATCACGGTCGGCTTCCGCATCCTGACCGCCATGGCCACCGAGGGCCGCCGATGGTTCGAACAGCGCCGCCAGCGGTCGTACCAGGCGTTCACGGCGCCGGACCAGCCGGACCAGCCGGACCAGCCGGGTCGGCCGGACCAGCCGGACGGTGCGGTCCCGGGCGGCGACGGCCGCCCGCCGGCCAGGCCTCCCCTGCCCCCCGCCCTGGTGCTGTCCGAGTAGTCGGAAAGCCTCCCGGGAACCGGAGGGAGGGTCGGCCTGCCCGGGGGACAGGCCGACCCTCCCTCCTCTCGGAAGTGACCGGCGCCGAATCACCCTCCTCTTGTGACAATTCGGATGTTAACGTCCTGGCTCACCGGACTGAGGAGTGCTGCGCTGTGCGAGTTCTCATGGTGGGTGCGGGTGGAGTGGGCGGCGCCGTCGCGCGGATCGCGGCCCGGCGGGCGTTCTTCGAGCACATGGTGGTCGCCGACTACGACGTGACGCGCGCGGAGTCGGCGGTCGCCGCCCTCGGCGCGGACGGGCACAGGTTCACGGCGGTGCGGCTCGACGCCTCGGACGGCGGCGCCGTACGGGCCGCCCTGGCCGCGCATCGCTGCGACGTGCTGCTGAACGCCACCGATCCACGCTTCGTGCCGCCGCTGTTCGACGCGGCGCTCGCCCACGGCGCCCACTACCTGGACATGGCGATGTCCCTGTCCCGGCCGCACCCGAGCCGTCCCTACGAGGAGTGCGGCGTCAAGCTGGGCGACGCGCAGTTCGAGCGGGCCGGTGAGTGGGAGGCGGCGGGCCGGCTCGCGCTGGTCGGGATGGGGGTGGAGCCGGGGCTGTCGGACGTGTTCGCCCGTTACGCCGCCGACGAACTGTTCGACGAGGACGGCATCGAGGAGATCGGCATCCGGGACGGGGCCGATCTGGTCGTGGACGGCTACGACTTCGCGCCCTCCTTCAGTATCTGGACGACCATCGAGGAGTGCCTCAACCCGCCGGTCGTCTACGAGGAGGGGCGGGGCTGGTTCACCACACCGCCCTTCAGCGAGCCGGAGGTCTTCGACTTCCCCGAGGGCATCGGGCCGGTGGAGTGCGTCAACGTCGAGCACGAGGAAGTGCTGCTGGTCCCCCGGTGGTTGAAGGCGAAGCGGGTCACCTTCAAGTACGGCCTGGGGGACGAGTTCATCGGTGTGCTCAAGACCCTGCACAAGCTGGGGCTCGACCGTACGGACCCGGTCACCGTGAACGGCGGGGCGGGCACCGGCAAGGTCGCGGTCTCGCCACGGGACGTCGTCGCCGCGTGCCTGCCCGACCCGGCCGGCCTCGGCGACCGTATGCGGGGAAAGACGTGCGCGGGCACCTGGGTCAAGGGGGCCAAGGACGGCCGGCCGCGCGCGGTGTACCTCTACCACGTGGTCGACAACCAGTGGTCGATGCGGGAGTACGGCTCCCAGGCCGTCGTCTGGCAGACCGCGATCAACCCCGTGGTCGCCCTCGAACTCATCGCCTCCGGAACCTGGCACGGCACCGGCGTCCTCGGCCCCGAGGCCCTGCCTCCGCGCCCCTTCCTCGATCTGCTGACGGAGTACGGCTCGCCGTGGGGCATGCGCGAGGACGTGGCGGAAGAGCCCGCATAGCGTAGAAAGTCCCTTAGCCCCCTGTTGTCTGGAATCCATTGTCCGGAATCCACCCACGAGCAGCCGGAGCGAGGGACCGAAGATGACCGACGACACCGCCGACGCCCGCCCGCCCGAACGACCGGACGATCCCGGCACGGAGGGGCTGAAGCCGAACGCGATCGGGTTCGTCGACGCGCTCGTCATCGGGCTCAACTCCACCTCCCCGGCCTACTCGTTGGCGGCGGTCATCGGCCCGGTCGTGGCACTCGTCGGCATCTACGCCCCCGGCGTGATGGTCGCCTCGTTCGTACCGATGCTGCTGATCGCGTCCGCGTTCTACTACCTCAACAAGGTCGACCAGGACTGCGGCACCACCTTCTCGTGGGTCACCCGGGCCATGGGCCCCTGGGCCGGCTGGCTCGGCGGCTGGGCCATCGCGATGACCGGCGTGCTGGTCGTCGGCTCGCTGGCGGACGTCGCCGTCAGCTTCGCCCTGCTCGCCTTCGGCCTCGACAGCTGGGTCGACAACGACTTCGTACGCCAGTCGCTCACCGTGCTGCTCATCCTCGTGATGACGGCCGTCTGCGTCATCGGCACCGAGGTCTCCGCCAAGGTGCAGAACGTCCTCATCCTCGCCCAGGTCGTCTGCCTGCTCGCCTTCGCGGTCGTCGCGCTCTACCGCGTCTACGCCGACACCGGCACCCTCGACTCCATCGACCCGTCGATCAGCTGGCTGGACCCCTTCGGGCCCGGCGGCGCCTCCCTCACCAGCGCACTGCTGCTGGGCGTGTTCATCTACTGGGGCTGGGAGTCGGCGGTCAACCTCACCGAGGAGGTCGAGGACTCCGCCACCGCCCCCGGCAAGGCGGGTGTCTGGTCCACGGTCATCCTGCTGGTGACGTACGTATCGGTCGGCTACGCCGTAGTCGCCTACGCCGGCACCGACTACCTCACCGAGAACGCCGACGACGAGGAGTACATCTTCGCGCTGCTCGCCAGCGAGGTGATGGGCGGCTGGGACTGGGTCGTCCTGCTCGCGGTCTCGACATCCGCGCTGGCCTCGACCCAGACGACGATCATCCCGGCGTCCCGCACCGCGCTGTCCATGGCCCGCCGGCACGCGCTGCCCCGGCACTTCGCGCACATCAGCCACCGCTTCCGCACACCCGACGTGAGCACCTGGTGGGTCGCGGGCATCGCCAGCGCCTGGTACGTCGTCGTCAACCTCATCAGCGAGAACGCGCTCTTCGACTCACTCACCGCGCTGTCCCTGCTGATCGCCTTCTACTACGCGCTCACCGGCCTCGCCTGCGCCGTCTACTACCGCCGCCACCTCACCGAGAGCGTCCACCACTTCCTGCTCATCGGCCTCGGTCCGCTGGTCGGCGCCGGACTGCTGGCCTGGCTGCTGGTCGAATCGGTCACCGACATGTCCGACCCCGCCAACTCCTACAGCGGCGTCTCCTGGTTCGGGCTCGGCCCACCACTCGTCATCGGCATCGGCATCGCGCTCACGGGGGTGGTGCTCATGGTCGTGCTGCGGTTCGTGACCCCCGCCTTCTGGTCGGAACGCCCGGGCGTGGCCGACCCCGACCTCGTCCACGACACGCACGGCAAGGAGTCCTGAGAGATGCCGATCGTTCTCGGATACGACGAGTCGCCCGGCGCGGTCCGCGCGCTGCGGGTCGCGATCGAGGTGTCCGCCACCTACGACGAGCCCCTCGTCCTCGTCTACGGCGCGGCGGCCCCCGGCGGCAAGGGCGAGGAGTACCGCACCCACCGCGACGCCCTCCACCAGGCCGGCCGCCTCGCCCTCGAACACGCGGTCGCGGCGGCCGACCAGGCCGGCGTCACCACCACCGTCGAGATCATCGACGAAAAACCGGCCCAGGCCCTCCTCGACGCCGCGTCCCGCCACGAGGCCCGCCTCATCGTGGTCGGCACCTGGGGCGAAAGCCCGATGCGCGGCGCTCTCCTGGGCTCGACCCCACACAAACTGCTGCACCTGTCACGCTTTCCCGTCCTCTGCGTGCCCTCCGAGGAGGAGTGAGGCACGCGGAGGACGGGGGCGGGCGCGGGGTCGAGGTCGGTGGTTGTCTCTCTACTGCTCTGTCTCTACCGCTCTGTCTCTCTACTGCTCGGCTGCGCCGCCGAAGCGCTCCTTGTACGTCTCCAGGTCGTCCTCCGTCAGCTTGGCGAAGAGGACCGGGGGGACGGTGAAGGGGGTACCGGCGGGGACGGAGTCCAGGGACTTGGCCTCTTCCGCCGTGACCCAGGTGGCCGTGTCGTCCTTCAGGGCGAAGGCGGCGCGCATGGCGGCCGAGGATGCCGGGATGAAGGGTTCGGAGACCACCGAGTAGAGGTGGATGAGGTTCATCGCGGTGCGGAGGGTGAGGGCCGCGCCGTCCTGGTCGGTCTTGATCTCCAGCCAGGGGGCCTTCTCCTCCAGGTAGGAGTTGCCCGCCGACCACAAGGCGCGCAGCGCGGCCGCCGCCTTGCGGAACTGGAGGGCCTCCATCTGCGCCTCGTACTCGGCGAGAAGGCGGGCGATCTCCTCGCCGAGCTTCGCCTCCGGCTCGCCGGCCGCCGCACCCGCGGGCACTTCGTCGCCGAAGCGCTTGCGGGAGAAGGACAGGACGCGGTTGACGAAGTTGCCGAGGGTGTCGGCGAGGTCCTTGTTGACCGTGGCGGTGAAGTGCTCCCAGGTGAAGGACGAGTCGTCCGACTCGGGGGCGTTGGCGATGAGGAAGTAGCGCCAGTAGTCGGCGGGCAGGATCTCCAGCGCCTGGTCGGTGAAGACCCCTCGCTTCTGGCTCGTGGAGAACTTCCCGCCGTAGTACGTCAGCCAGTTGAAGGACTTGACGTAGTCGACCTTCTTCCACGGCTCACGGATGCCCAGCTCGGTGGCCGGGAACATGACGGTGTGGAAGGGGACGTTGTCCTTCGCCATGAACTGCGTGTAGCGGACGGGGTGGTCGCCGGAGTCGGCCTCGTACCACCAGGACTTCCAGTCGCGCGTCTCGCCGTCCGGGGCGGCGTCCGACCACTCCTTCGTCGCGCCGATGTACTCGATCGGGGCGTCGAACCAGACGTAGAAGACCTTGCCCTCGGCCGCCAGCTCCGGCCAGGTGTCGGCCGGGACCGGGACGCCCCAGTCCAGGTCACGGGTGATGGCACGGTCGTGCAGGCCCTCGTTCAGCCACTTGCGGGCGATGGAGGACGACAGGTGCGGCCACTCCTCCTCGTGGGCCGCGACCCAGGCTTCGACCTCGTGCTGCAGCTTGGACTGCAGGAGGAAGAGGTGCTTGGTCTCGCGGACCTCCAGGTCGGTGGAGCCGGAGATGGCGCTGCGCGGGTCGATCAGATCGGTCGGGTCCAGGACGCGGGTGCAGTTCTCGCACTGGTCGCCGCGGGCCTTGTCGTAGCCGCAGTGCGGGCAGGTGCCCTCGACGTAGCGGTCCGGGAGGAAGCGGCCGTCGGCCGGTGAGTACACCTGGCGGATGGCCCGCTCCTCGATGAACCCGTTCTCCTTCAGCCGGCGGGCGAAGTGCTGGGTGATCTCGACGTTCTGCGGGGAGGAACTCCGGCCGAAGTAGTCGAAGGCGAGCGCGAAGCCGTCGTAGACCGCCTTCTGCGCGTCGTGCGCCTGGGCGCAGAACTCGGCGACCGGGAGGCCCCGCTCCTTCGCGGCCAGCTCGGCCGGGGTGCCGTGCTCGTCCGTCGCGCAGATGTACAGCACGTCGTGGCCGCGCTGGCGGAGGTACCGGGAGTACACGTCCGCCGGGAGCATGGACCCCACCATGTTGCCCAGGTGCTTGATCCCGTTGATGTACGGAAGGGCGCTGGTGATGAGGTGTCGAGCCATCGCGGGCTGCTCCCATGTCGATGCGTGGGGTGACGATCGTGTGTGCCGGCCAGGCGGCCAGGCCGGCCGGGTCGGCTACGGAACGTCGTCTACGGAACCTTGAAATCGTAGCCGACATGGGTGTGCCGCCCGCTTCCCCTTTTCACGGGTGGGATGCGGGCGGCACGGGGGTGGTACGTGGTGGTACGGCGGGTTACGGGCGCCAGGTGGCGAGGATGCCCTCGTAGACCTCGGCGTCCGTGAGCTCGCGGGGGGTCTCGCCGGCCAGGAAGTGGGACGTGTTGGCCGTCTTCAGCTTGCGGAGGTAGTCGAAGGCCTTGTTCTCCGGGTCGCCGAACGCGACGAACGCGAAGTGGACGGCCGGGTGGTTCTTCGCCGCGTCCGCGAGGGCCTGGTTCGCCGGGGTCTTGGCGTCCGGGGCGCCGTCGGTCTGGAAGACGACGAGGGCGGGGGTGCCGGGGGCGGTCTTCTGGTGCTGGGTGAGCACCTCTTCCACTGCCACGTGGTAGCTGGTACGGCCCATGCGGCCGAGGCCGGCGTGCAGGTCGTCGACCTTGTTCTCGAACTCGTCGAGGGTCAGCTCGCCGGTGCCATCCAGTTCCGTGGAGAAGAAGACGACGGGGACGGTGGGGGTCTCTTCGGGGTCGAGGTGGGCGGCGAGGGCGAGGGTCTGCTCGCCGAGGGCCTGGGCGGAGCCGTCCTTGTAGTAGGCGCGCATCGAGGCGGACCTGTCGAGGACGAGGTACACCTTGGCGTGGGCGTCGGTGAGGTCGCGCTTGGTGAGTACGGTTCGGGCGGCGTCGTAGGCGGTGCGGAGGCCGGCCGGCACGACCTCGGCTCCGCCTTCGGTCACGTCCGTTTTCCCACCCGCACCACCCGTGCTGCTTTCGTCGTCGGCTGCGGGTGACACCTGTGGGGCGTCTTCAGCGTCGGCGACCGCGGGTTCGGGGGTGGGATCAGGGGCGGGGGTGGGTTCGTCAGCTGCGGCAACGGGTTCCGCTGCGGCCACGGGCTCGGGAACGACGACCGGGGCGGGGGTGGCTTCGGGCTCGGTGGTGGCCACCGGCTCGGGTGCGGATTCCGGGGTGGCCTCGGCTTCCGGCTCCTCCGCGGCCTTCGGCTCGGCCGGCGCCTCGTCCTTGACCTCGGGGGCGGGGGTGGGCTCCGCCTCGGCCACGGGCTCCGGCGTCTCCACGCCGACGGCGGGCTCGGCCTCGACGACCGTCTCCGGCTCGTCCTCCGCAACGGCCTCAGGCTCGGCAGCGACCTCAGGCTCGGCCTCGGCCACCGGCTCCGCGACCGGCGTCACGGTCTCAGCGGTCGGCTTCGGCTCGGCCTCGGCGGCCGGCGCGGCAGCCTCCGCCTCAGCGGGCGCCTCGGGCTCGGCTTCGGCGGATGCCTCGGGCTCGGAGTCGACGACGGGCGCGGACTCGGCGACCGGGGCAGGCTCGACCACGGGCTTCGCCTCGGCCTCGGCGGCCGGTGCGGCGGTCTCCACCTCGGCGGCAGCCTCGGCCTCGGGTTCGGGCTCGGAGGTGGCCTCGGGCTCGGGCTCAGCGACCGGGGTCTCCGCCACGGCCTCGGCGGCAGCCTCAGCCTTCACCTCTGCGGCAGCCTTTGCCTCCGGCTCGGCGACCGGCGCCTCCGCCTTGGCCTCCGGCTCCGGCTCGGCGACCGACTTCTCCGCCTCGACCACGGGCTCCGCATCCGCGACCGGCGTCACAGTCTCGACGTCCGCCTTCGGCTCCACCTCAGGCTGGGCCTCAGCCGCCGGCTCAGCCTCCGCCTTCTCCTCGGCCGCCGCCGAACGTACAGCCTCCCCATCCCGGGGCTTCGGCACCGTCACGTTGTCGAAGGCCGCCGAGACGAGTTCGTCGGCGACGGAGGTGGGGGGCGCGGCCGTGGTCGTCGGCTCGGGCTCGGTCGCCGGGGAGGGAACCCTCGGCTCGGCGGCCACCTGCGAAGAGGCCTGCTCGGCGGTCTCCCGCGTAGAGGCCCGCTCGGCGGTCTCCCGCGTGGAGGCCCGGTCGGCCTCCCCCTGGGAAGCGGAGGCGTCCTCCGTCGAGGAAACCCGCTCCGCCTCCTGCGAAGGAACCGTGTCGCGCCCCTTGCGTGAGCGGCTGAACGCATTCCGCAGGAGAGAGAGAATGCCCATGTGCGCAACCCTTCGGGTGAGTTGTAGCCCGTCAATCCCTGGCCAGGACGGACACGTAAGGTTAGCGGCCGGTCGTGGCGATCTTGGGGTGGGGCGGGGGGCCTTTCTCTATCTCCGACACCCCGCGCTGTCAATACCGCCTCAACTGCCGCAGGTTCACCCCCTGTTCACCTTCCGTCCCCGCTCTCGAACACACGCCCCCCTAGCGTCGCGCTCACACCAAAAATGCACAAAGAGAGCATCGAGGAGCGCGCTGTGCGCAAGCTGCTGCCCATGATCGGCTCGCATTCCGGCGGCCGTTCCGCCATGACCTGTCGGTTCCGCTGTGGTGACGCCTGCTTCCACGAGGTACCGAACACCAGCACCAACGAATACGTGGGCGATGTCATCGCGAGCGCGCTGAGCCGCCGCTCGGTGATGAGAGCCGCCGCCGTCGTCTCCGTGGCGGGCGCCGCCGGTACGGCCCTGTCGCTCGGCACCGCCGTGCCCGCCGCCGCGGCCACCCCGGCGGAGGCCGCCGCGAAGGCCGCCGCGGACGCCGCCACCGCGGCCATGACGAAGAGCCGGCCCAAGGGTGCCCGCGGTCTGCGGTTCACCTCCGTCGAGCCCAACACCGCCGACCAGGTGACCGTCCCCGAGGGGTACAAGCAGAACGTCGTCATCCGCTGGGGTGAGCCGATCCTGCGCGGCGCCCCCGCCTTCGACCCGGAGAACCAGACGGCCAAGGCCCAGGCCGGCCAGTTCGGGTACAACTGCGACTTCCTCGCCCTGCTCCCGCTCCCCGGTGAGCGCGGCCGCCAGCTGCTCGTCGCGAACCACGAGTACACCGACGAGATCCTGATGTTCCGCGGCTACGACGCCGCCAACCCGACCCGCAACCAGGTCGAGGTCGCCTGGGCCGCGCACGGCCTGGCCGCCGTGGTCGTGGAGGAGGACAAGCGCACCGGCAAGCTCACCGCCGTGCCCCGCCACCACCTCAACCGGCGCGTCACCGCCACCACCGAGTTCCGGCTGACCGGCCCCGCCGCCGGCTCCGACCTCCTCAAGACCTCCGCCGACCCGACCGGCCGCAAGGTCTTCGGCACGCTCAACAACTGCTCCGGCGGCACCACCCCCTGGGGCACCACGCTGCACGGCGAGGAGAACTTCAACCAGTACTTCGCCAACAGCAGCCGTGCCACCGACAAGCGGTACGGCATCGGCACCGGCGCCACCGACCGCAAGTGGGAGCGTTTCGACAAGCGGTTCGACGTCGCCCAGGAGCCGAACGAGGTGCACCGCTTCGGGTACGTCGTCGAGCTCGACCCGTACGACCCGACCTCCACGCCCCGCAAGCACACCGCGCTCGGCCGGTTCAAGCACGAGGCCGCGACCATCCGGCTCACCTCGGACGGGCGTCCGGTCGTCTACTCCGGTGACGACGAGCGCTTCGACTACTTCTACAAGTTCGTCAGCAGCAAGCGGATGAAGAAGGGGTCGGGCCGCGCCGTCCGCGAGCACAACCTCTCGCTGCTCGACGAGGGCACGCTCTACGTCGCCAAGCTCACCGGCGACTCCCCGGCGATCGAGATCGACGGCACGGGCAAGCTGCCGAGCGACGGTGAGTTCGACGGTGCCGGCGAGTGGATCCCGCTGGCCACCGCGACCGCCAAGGGCGCCGTCTCGCACGTCGACGGCATGACGGCCGACGAGGTCTTCGTCTTCACGCGGCTCGCCGGTGACAAGGTCGGCGCGACCAAGATGGACCGGCCCGAGGACATCGAGCCCAACCCGGTCACCGGCAAGGTCTACGTCGCCCTCACCAACAACAGCAACCGCGGTGTCGGCTCCAACGCCAAGGCGGACGAGGCCAACCCGCGCAACGCCAACAAGCACGGCCAGGTCCTCGAACTCACCGAGCACCGCAACCGGCCCGAGAGCACCAAGTTCGGCTGGCTGCTGTTCCTGGTCGCGGGCGACCCGGAGGACCCGGCGACCTACTTCGCCGGCTTCCCGAAGGACGACGTCAGCCCGATCTCCTGCCCGGACAACGTCGCCTTCGACCCGTACGGCAACCTGTGGATCTCCACCGACGGCGCGCAGCTCGGCTCGCACGACGGTCTGTTCGGTGTCGCGACCCGTGGTGAGCGGCGCGGTGAGCTGAAGCAGTTCCTGACGGTTCCGAGCGGCGCCGAGACCTGCGGCCCGATCATCCAGGACCGCCGGGTCCTGGTCGCCGTCCAGCACCCGGGCGAGCTCGACGGCGCCACCGTCGAGAACCCGAAGAGCGCCTGGCCCGACGGACCGGGCAAGTACGTCCGCCCGGCGGTCGTCGCGGTGTGGCGCGCGGACGGCTGCGACATCGGCGTCTGAGCCCCTTCCCGGTAACGGGCTCTGATTCCGTACGTTTCCGTACGCACATGCGAATGCGGGCCGTCCTCCTGTCGGGGAGGGCGGCCCGCATGTCTCGCGGCGGCTGCCGGAGGGTCAGGGAGCCAGGCAGCTGACGCCCGGGAGGCCCGCCGGGTCCACGAGAGCGGCCGGGTCGAGGAGCGCGGCCGGGTCGACGAGTTCCGTCACGCCGGCCGGGGTCTCGGCGACACAGGTGACGGTCGCGACCGGGTCCGGGATCGCGTGGGCGGCGGGGGCCATGGTGCCGGCGAGGGCGAGGGTGCCGAGCAGGACGGTCGCGGTGCGACGCATGAGAAATCCCCTTATAGGTAGGGCGGTTGAACAGGATTGATCATTGCGCCTTTCCGCCTGCGAACTCGCCCCCGGTCACCCGTGCGGGGATGACGTAACGATTCAGCGCCCTGCGCCGGGTTGACCCGGACGGACCGACCACGGTGGGGGAGGCCCTGGACCACGGTGGCGGAGAGCCTGGCCCGCTCAGCGGGGCGACGCGATCGTCCGGGCCGCCGCCACCTCCTGGCGCAGCGGTTCCAGCACGCTCCCCGGCGGCCCGCTCAGGTCGGTGCGGACCTCGTAGAGGGTGTTCGTCCTCCGTAGTCCCTCCGCCAACTCCCGCAGTTGCAGGGTGACTTGATCGACCTCGGCGGTGGACGGCGGCGGCGCGCCCTGTTTGATCCGGACCCGTGCGGCCGTCGTCGCGTCGACGATCCGCTCGACCGCCACGACCAGCGGCCACCAGGCGGCGGCCCGCCGGCCGACGGGCGGCGGTTCGGTCAGGGCCCGCTGGAACTCCGTACGGATGGCGGACAGGTCCCGGTAGAGGCGGCGGCGCATCCGGGTCCGCTCGGAGATGTCGGCCGGGGCCGGGGTCGAGGCCGGGGGCTGTCCGAAGGCGCGTTCCACGTACGCGGCCGTGTCGGCGACGGCGTCCGCGAGCCGGTCGCCGACCCGGGCGTGCCAGCTCTCCGGCCAGAGCAGATAGCCCGCGACCAGGGCGATCGCACAGCCCATGAGGGAGTCGACGAGACGCGGCACCAGCAGGCCGGTGCCCTGGTGGTTGAGGTTGTCGGAGAGAAGCAGGATCACCGGGGTGATGGCGGCCGTCTGATAGCCGTAGCCCCGGGGTGTGAGCACCGGGATGAGCGGTGCGAGGAGCAGCATCACCGGTACGTCCCACCAGCCGCGCGGCACCTCCGAGAGGATCGCGGCGGCGACCACGAGCCCCACGACCGTGCCGAGCGCCCGCAGCAGCGCCCGGGAGAACACCGACCCGAAGTCCGGTTTCAGGACGAACGTGATGGTCAGCGCCACCCAGTACGAGCGCGGCACGGCCACGAGCGACACCAGGGCCTGTGCGATGCCGATGCAGAGCGCGAGGCGCAGGCCGTAGCGCCAGGAGGCGCCGGACAGGGCGACGTTCCGCGCGACGCGGGCGGCGCGCACGCCCAGCGGGGCGGGCCGCCCGGCCCGGTCGCCGGCCTTCTTCAGCGCGTCCGGCGACTTCTCGGCGGCCACGTCGGCGGCGTGCCGCAGCGCCTGGTCGACCGCCTTGCCGATCTCGCTCGCGGGCTCGGGCAGCCGCAGCCCCAGCGGCCCCGAGTACCCGGTCTCGACGGCCTCCGCGAGATGGCGTACGGCGACGGGGATCTCGGCGGGCAGCGGCCGGCCGGACTGCCGTACCGCCGGGGCGGCCTCCACCAGTGGGGTGATCGCGTTCAACTGGGCCAGCAGCCGCACCAGTTCGGGACTGCGGCCGTGGTGCCGGGCGCGGCGGGCCAGGACGAGGTCGTAGGACTGGTCGAGGGACTGGGTGACGAGGTGCCGGGCGGCTTCGTAGGTGTCGGTGCGTGGGGCGTCGGCCTTCTCCGTCTGCGGGGCGTCGGCGGTCTCCGTACGCGGGGTGTGGGCCGTCTCCGCATCCAGGGTGTCGGCCGGCGTCGACGTCATGGTTTCGAGCAGGTCCGCGAGCCTGCGGTAGGTGTCCGCGACGGCCGCGCGTTCCGGTACGCCCGCTCTGAGGGGCCAGGCGAGCAGGGCCTGGACGAGGACGAGGAGGCCGCCGCCGGACATCAGCAGCGGGGCCAGCCACCACTCCCCCGGCATCGGCAGGCCCGCGCCGATCACCGAGTTGAGCAGCAGGAGCAGCCCCGACACGGAGGCCACGGCACCGATCGACGAGATCATCCCGGAGACGAGCGCGACCCCGGTGAGCGCGGCGACGGTGGCCCAGCCCTGGCCGTAGACCAGTGTGCCGAGCGTGATGCCCACGGCGGCGAACAGCTGCGGGACCGCGATCTTGAGCAGCCGCATCCGGTACGCGTCCGCCGTGTCGCTGATGACCCCCGAGAGGGCGCCCATGGAGGCGAGCGCGCCGTACTCGGGCCGTCCGGCGGCGAGGCCGAGCGCCAGCGGCAGTGTCAGTGCGACCGCCGCGCGGGCGACGGCGGGCCGGTTGACCGGTGCCGGCTGTGGCTGGAGGTTCCGCACCAGCCAGTCGGGCGGGGCGAGGCCGATGGGGAACGGGCGGGACATGCGCCCATTATGGCGGCGGGTGGCCGGGGCCCATGGGGAGCCTTTGTGACCCTTTGCTTCACTCGCGCCGGTGGAGGGCGAGGTCGACGACGACGGCGTTGTGATCGGTGCCGGACAGTTCCAGGAAGCGGACCTCGCGTGCGGAGAAGTCCTGGTCGGAGACGAGGACGTGGTCGATCTGGGTGCCGATCCTCGGGACCGTACGGGAGGGCCAGGTCGGCCTGCGGTCCTGTCCGGCGAGGCGGGCGGCGTCGCTCAGGCCGGTGTCGAGGATGGCGCGGAAGGCCGCGTGGTCCTGGGAGGCGTTGAAGTCCCCGGCCAGGATGGTCGGCGTCCGGGCGTCCTTCGCCGCGTACGTCCGCAGCGCGCCCAGCTCCCGCCGCCAGGTGTCCAGCTGCCCGGGCAGCGGCGGCATGGGGTGCGCCAGTTGCAGCCGTACGGGGCGGCCCTCGACGTCGGCGACCGCGCCGGGCATGCCCATCGTGCCGGGGATCGGGTCGGCGGGCTTCAGGGGGTAGCGGCTGAGGATGACGGAGCCGGTGGAGCCGTAGCCCTCGACGGCCTGGCGGTGGGGGTAGGCCGGGGTCTTCCCGCCCTCAGTGCTCAGGTCGCCGAGGGTGTCGCGGAGGGTGGCCGAGCAGGTGAGTTCGCACTCCTCGACGAAGACGATGTCGGGGCGGTCGCGCAGCACAGCCCTGACGAGGGCCTCGGTACCCCGCCCGAACTGCACGTTCGACGTCATCACCCGCACCTCGGCGACCACCGGCCCGCCCGGCTCGCTCACCTTGCCGTACGGCTCGATGTACCAGGCGAGCCCGCCGAGCACCACCACGCCCCAGGTCAGCCCGATCCACCGGCGGGCGAGGAGGGAGAGGAGAAGGGCGAATCCGGTGGGCACGAGCAGCCACGGCAGGAACGCGAGCAGCTGGGGGACCGGCGTGAAGGCGTCGATACCGACCGCGCGGGAGGCGACGACGAGGGTGACGCCGAGGAGGAGCAGGGTGGCGAGGAACGCCTTCCCACGATGCCGCTTCCGCGGCGCGGTCCGCCCGTCATCCGACGCCGGTTCCGGCATCGGCTCCGACCGCTCGATGGTGGCGCTCTCCACGGCCGGGGCCTTTCGCTCGTCGCGTTCGTCGCTGGGGGTGTCAGTGTCCTCCCTTATGGACGGGGTCGGTGCGGCGAAGGTTGCGACGCGGCTGCCGCCCGCGCGGCGAGCACCGGAATGGACGCGATCTTCTCCGGGGTCAGGTCCTCCCAGACGAGCCCGGCCGGGCGGTGGGGCGCCGGGCAGGAGATGACCTCGTCAGGGGTGACGATCAGGTCCACTCCGAAGTCGTGATCGGTTGCCGGGAGGTCCTCGTCCACCACCTGGAGGGAGTGGACGGTGGACACGACCACCGTCCGGCCACTGATCAGACCGGCCTCCATGAGGAACGCGAACTCAAGATCCGAGTACCCGGCGCCCTTCCTGACGCGCACCCCCGCCCGGTTCACGGCGACACTGCCGACGACCACCAGATCGACGGGCCGAAGCTCGCTGACATCGACGCGCGGCGCCACGGCCGCCGCGACCTTGCTGCGGGCCGCCTCCTGTGGAGGGACGGGAAGCACGGCCGGATCGAGGAGGTAGAAGGGACGCGGGTCGGCGAGCTTCGGCACCGCCATGAACACCGTCTTGCCCTCAGCGAGGGCCCGCGCCCGAACCGGCAACTGCGCCTTGTCCGGCACGGCCTTGACCACGCCCGCATTCCACCACGCCCGCATCCCGGCAAGCCGCTCGGCGGCGGCCGCGGAGCCCTTGAAGTCGGGTATGCGACCATGCGCCGTGGCGTCCAGAACCACGCCCTCCGCGTCGAGCAGATCCCAGACTCGCTCGCGTACTCGTTGCTTGTGCTCGTCCAAGGTCGTGCGCACGTCGGGCTCCTTCATGCGTGGTCACGTCGCTTCCATCAACGCCAGCAGCCGGTCCTGCGCGTCCTGCACCGCGGGTTCCCTGCGCCAGGGACGCATCTCCCGGGCGGCGCGGAAGACGATGTTCATCCCACCACCTCCGCGCGTGCTGTGCAGTTCGCCCACAGCGTCGCCGAATGCAGCGAGTGCGGCGTCTAGATTGCCGTCCCGAAGCCGAGCAAGCGTGAGGTTGCCGAGAACAATCGCCCGGGACTTCCGTCTGTCGTGCAGCTCGGAGGCGGTCTGGGCCAGGAGTTGCTCGGCCCTTCGGTAGTCGCCGAGCGAGAGGTAGCACGAGCCGGCCATGCGGCCGAAATGTGTGGGCGAGAGCAGGTCGTGGGAGGCGTCCGCCCCATGTGCTCGGCTCAGGTCCTTCTCAGCACCCTGCAAGGCACGCTCGCAGTCGTCCGCTTCACCAAGGTAGGCATGGGCCTCCGCAGCGTGCAGCATGGCGAGGCCCGCGAGAACATGGCTGGTGTATCGGGCTGTACGGGCGGCCCGGAGGGCGAGGTCCAGGCCCTCCCGGTAGTTGCCGGCTCCGTAGAGAGCCACGTGGCAGGTTCGTAAGAGAGCGTGCCCTTCTGCGCTTGCGTCGCCCAGACGGCGAGCCACTTCAACACTCTCTGCATAGTACGAGC
The DNA here is from genome assembly GCF_040297125.1 of Streptomyces sp. NPDC001868. Lineage (NCBI taxonomy): Bacteria > Bacillati > Actinomycetota > Actinomycetes > Kitasatosporales > Streptomycetaceae > Streptomyces > Streptomyces sp. NPDC001868. The sequence continues at coordinate 164,393 of NZ_JBEOYO010000010.1, forward strand.
GGGCAGTCTCATGGTCCCGCCGCTGGGACGCGTCCCACGCGAGCTGCCCCATGAACGTGGCCGCGTCCGCTTGGAGGATGCGCATTTCACGCTGAATCCGCCCGGCCGGGGCTTCCCTCGCCAGGAAGGCGACTTTGCTCGCATGTTCAGCGGCGCGCGCCAGCAGGGACGCGGAGGGTACGCGGTCGTAGCGCTCGCGCAAGACGTCCATGCGATCACGGAGTTCGGCAGTTGCCGCGAGATCCACGCGTGACGGGTAGCGCATGGCGTACTCCGCGTGTCCCCCTGTGCTGAACTGTTCGCCATGGGAGGAGAACGCGAGGAGTTCACTCAACTCCTCGGCGCTGACCTGTAGAAGTTCCGCCATTCTGGGCCGAACCCACGGTTGGGGTTCCACTTTTCCCGACTCCCAGCGCGCCACTGTGGACCTTTCCACATGCAGCGCCTCGGCGAGCCCCTCCTGTGTGAGGCCCACCGCCCGGCGGCGACGCACCAAGCCATGTCGCTTCAGAGCCATCGAGTGAATCTCCCCGTGTAGTCCTGTGCGATTCCGAAAGGGAAACGCCCCAGGTCGGCCGTGGCCTATTCGTGGACTCGTCCCATCCGATCTGCCACGTCCAGGGCCGTGACCTGCTGCGTTGCCCAGGTGCCAAGGGGCCTCCGGAGCCGTGTCCGGGACTGTCAGTGCTCCGGCGTACCTTGTCGCCATGGCGAAGAGACCTCCGGAGGACTGGCGTGCCTGGATGGCGGAAGTAGCTGGCGAGGTGGCAGCCGGGAGGTTGGAACCGGAGTGCGCCGGTGCGGCTGAGATGTACCCCGAGTCCTTGCTGAGGGCGACGGACGCGGCGCTGGCGGCGTTCGAGGCAGAGGTGCGTGCACTCGTGGAGCCCTCCGACGAAGAGGTCTTCGGGACGGTCGAGCGGGTTGTTCTCGCGCTCAACGCCGTCGACGAGGACGACAACCATGGAGGCGCCGGCTACTGCACGGAAGAGCGGGAGCAGTTGTGCGGGTACATCGACCTCACCTTGAGCGAGCACGGTGTGGACGTGGCAGCTCTGGCGGCAAGGAGAGGCATCAACCGAGCGGAGATCACCGACGCCTGGCGCGACTGGTGACGCCATCGGGCTGCGGGAGCAGGTGAATCATCTGATCCCTGACATCCAACCCTGACACAACGAGCCTTGACAGCGGCACTCAGCAGCACCCCCGCAGAACCGCCGGACCAGCCGACGACGAGCCCAGGGGCGGGCGTAGAGCTTGATGCTGTCGGCGCACCGGTGTCATAGAGGGGTTACACCACGGGAGGGAACACACCGCGTGTTGCGGAGGTACGTGGGCTTCGCTCTGGTGTGATGTCGCGCCAAGCCGCGGGTTGAACGCCTCGGTTCGTGGGGGCGTGCGGAAGGTAGAACTCGTTGGGATCACGAACCTGGTGGGAGGACCTGCCCAAGGTCGAGTGGCCCGACGTTCCGCCGAGCGTTATCACGCGCGGGACGTGGTACCGGCAGAACATGCACAATGCCCGCTGGAAGGCCAAGCTCCTGGATCTGACGATCCTGGTTCTAGCTGCGGGGGTGCCCTTCGTCGTCGCGATCAAGGCTGACAACTGGATTGTTGCGCTTCTAGGCTCCCTTACCTCGCTCCTGACAGGGATGCGCCATGTCTTCGATCCGCAAGGAGACTGGATCTCGTTCAGCCGGGCGAACGTGCAGATCGAAACCGAGGTAGTCCGCTACAAGCAAGCCTTGGATGAGTACAGGGACCCGGCTGCCGCTCCAGGGATTCTTGCCGCCCGCGTTGAAGAGATCTGCGCCGAGGAGACGGGCGCCTGGGCTCAGCGCCTCCCTTGTCCCCCCATCCCAGGAACGAACCAATAGCGGGCTGCATAGCAGCACGAGTGAGACGGGTGACCCGTCTCAGTTTCCGTCTCATTCAGCGCCGTTCACGGCCGTTCAGACAAGACCAAGGGCGGTGGCTACCCCTTCGACCGGACGTCCATGAACGCAGGTGAACGGCCCCGTCCGAGGCCGCTGAGCCCACCACCACAGTTGGAAAGCGTGCACCCAGCAGAGCGCTCCCGACGTACTGACCCGCGTACGCCCGCATCGCCTGACGCCGCCGACAGTGCGCCCTGCCCTGTGCCGACTACGTGCCACACGCTGGATGCCCGGACGCGAAGCGAACCAGCGGGAGGGGGAGAAACCGTGGGTGAGTGGAAACAGGGGAAATGCGGTTGGCCGACGGCCGCCGGTGGCCGCTGTCAGAACAAGACGCTGAAGGGCACGGCACGTTGCTACCTCCATCAGGGTGACTGGACGAAGCGTGGCCAAGCCGAACTGAAGAAGCGTGCGAGCAGGCGCCGCAAGAAATGATCCGCGCGCCGTCCGGGACCTCTCGGCAGCGGTCTTGGGGAGGGGGGTGGTGTCGAAGCTTCACGAGCTCCCGGACCGAGGTGGCTCGGGGATCTCTTCTGAGCCACCCCCCTTGGCCGCGCGCTCTCCTTGCCGAGACAGCAGACCGACCCAACGCTCCGCAGCGTACGGGCAGCCACTGACATCAACGCCCTTGCACCACAGGCGCACCAGATAGGGCGGGGAACAGCGGGGAATCACGGTGAAAGCGGCGCAGCCCAACGAGTCGGCGGACCAAGGGTTTGGCCAGGTCAGCGCCCCAACCGCCGCCAAAATACCTCAGCTTCCCAAGCTGATGGCTTGCTGCCCGGCCTTGACCCGACCGGTCTGTGCTGATCGGCTGAGCCCATGGCTACGGACCCCAGCGAGTACGACAAGGCAATGCCGATCGTGGCCGCCCATCTCGCCAAGATCGAGCGAGCGGTTGAACGGACCCGTACCTCATATGCGGGGCAGCCGTTCACGGCGGTCCATCAGGCACTTGCCGAAGCGCTGGAAGACGAGGGCGCTCAACGAGTCGTGCCCCAGGTCGTCGAGGAGTTGGCGCGCCAGATCTCTGGTGCAGTGACCGAGCCAAGAGGAGCGGCGGGGTGAGTGTCTAACTGCGTGACAATGCCGACGAACAACGGCGGACGCCCGCAAACGTCAGCGGACCATCAGTGCAGCTCAGGGCTACACCAGACCAAGGCAGAGCCCCCGACCAAGTTGCTTCGGGACGAAGGGGCCGTTCAGTTAGGTTGCGCCGCATGATCAACGATGCCCCTACCTGTCCTGCATGCAGCCAGCCCATGAAGTCTGGTGGCCTGCTGCTCACCGAACGGGAGGACGACGGCCGGCGGACCTGCCGGTCGCTGTGGCGGTGTGCCGATCGGCATATCTGGTGGAACTGGGCAGACCGGCCGGATGGACCATTGGAGGTCTGCCCGGTCCCAGGGCTGTTCCGCTGACATCCAACGTTGACATCAACGAGCACGGACAGCGGCGACAACCAGCGGCCATGTACGGCGCCAGTGCGCGAGGCGAGGCCCCACCACGCCGGGCCCGGATCGAACTCCCAAAGCGGATGTCGTACATCAAGCGCGAAGCCCCTGATGAGCTCCGGTCGCTCGGCGGACAATGGCGGCATGACGTTGACGATTTGGGTCGATGACTGGCAGGTCCAGTGCTGTGGACAGAGCTTCGCGCCGGGGGATGTTGTCTCCTGGACGCTGCTGGAGGTCGATCCGGAGGATTACGCCGACGTCGTTGGCAGCGAACGCGCGGATGAGATCGACTTCCGCGAGGAGCATCACGGCCACGGGGAGGGGCACGCACCCACCTCGGTGGAGGTGGTGTCGATCGCCGAGGTGCACTGTCGTTACGAGGTACCGCCGGGCGCTACGGACAGAGTGAACCACCCCGTTGCGGGCACGACCGTGCTGGTTCCGGTCGAGGAGGCGGACGGGTGGGCGAAGGGCAGGCCGGACGTTGGCTTTGCGGGCTATCTGGTGACGGCCCGGCGTGCCACGGACGAGCCGGGAGGTGCGGCTGCTCGCAGTCGATGAAGGAGCCGGCGGGACAGGCTTTCTGCCCGGTCGCTTTACAGCAACTCCGCTACAGCCAGGCGGCTCACACACGATGGCTACGCCTCCTGGGCACCCCGCGTCAGAAGTTCGTCATCGACAGCGCGAAGCCGCTGCCTCCACTCGCGCCCAGCCTTGCGGTTGCGGCCCATGCCACGCGCCACGGCACGCTCAGCCCGCTGTGCGGCGAAGGCCCGGCGCTCCCGCAGTTGCTCGACAGAGAGGCCGGCCAGATCGGCGTACCAGTTGTCGTAAAGCTTCCAACGACTCATCGTTCCAGGGTGCCGATGACCACGACCCGGCCGCACACCAATTTCGGGCACCCGCGATGGCCTGTTGCCCGACCGCATCACAAGCGCACCGGATCGAGCGGGGAACAGAGGGGAATCACCGGAAAGCGGCTCAGCTCGACGATGTCGCGACTTGATCGGTCACCCAGGTCGGCTACCCACGTCAGCGCCGGGCGTGTGACGGGGTGGGTGCTCGCATTCTCGGCGAGTACCCACCCGCGTCTTCCGGGGCGGCTGTGTCACATGTGGCGGCGGTCGGCGTGTGGGTCAGGGGACGTCGCCAGGGACCACATCACGAAGATCGCGATGCCGATGCAGATGAGGGACCAGACGGGGGCGTAGGGGAGGAACATGAAGTACTCGATGGCGAAGAGGGACGCCAGGGCGATGCCTGCCGCGCGGGCCCAGTCGTGGCCCTGGATGACGCCCCAGCCGGTGGCCAGGACGGCGAGTCCGATCACCAGGTGGATCCAGCCCCAGGTGGTGAGGCTGAACTCGAAGACGTAGTTGCCGATGTTCGTGTAGACGTCGTCCGTGGCGATCCCGGCGATGCCGTTGAGGATGCCCATGACGCCGATGACCATCATCAGGACACCGGCGAAGACCATGCCTCCGAGGGCCCACTCCGAGCGGGTCTCCCCGTGTGGCGTCCGTGTCTCCTGCGACGAGGCATTCGGGCGCGGTGTCGTGCTGTGCTGGGACATGAGGGCCTCCTCCGACGGATGGACAGCTCACCCGCATGGTCACGCGGGAGAGGGAGGGCCGCATTCGGTGTAGGCCAAACGGGTGAATGGGGAGGGGTGCGCGGGAGGGGGCCCCTGGTCTGTCCCTGCCTTGTCTCGGCTCAGTCCAGGCGGGACAGGAAGGCCGCCAGCGCCTTGTTGAACTCGTCCGGGCGTTCCAGGTTCGGCAGGTGGGCGGCGCCGTCGATGACGTGGAGGGTGGAGTCGGGGAGGGCGGTGTGCATGGCCTCGGCGTCGGAGACGGGGGTGTACTCGTCGTCGGCGCCCACGACGACCAGGGCCGGGACGGTGACGCGGGTGAGCAGGTCGCGGTAGTCGGGGCGCTCGGCACGGCCGCGCAGGGCCGCCGCGGCGCCCTCGGGGTCGGTGGCCGTCATCATGCGGCGCACATGGGCCGCGACCTCGGCGTCCGCGTACGGCGCGACCATCTTGTACAGCACCTCGTCGGCGTACCCCGTCATGCCCTCGCGCAGCAGCCGGTCGGCCGTCGTGTTCCGGGTGCGCTTGCCCTCGGCCGTCTCGGCGGCGGGGAAGGTGTCCGCGAGGAGGAGGCCGAGGATGCGGTGCGGGTACTGGCGGTAGCACTCCATCGCGATCTGGCCGCCCATGGAGAGGCCCCCGAGGACGAACTCGGCGACCCCGAGGCCGTCGAGGAGCGTGGCGATGTCCTCGGCGAAGGTCGCGAGCGGGGTGACGCCCGGGACGACGGGGGATTCGCCGTAGCCGCGCAGATCTGGGGCGATGACGCGGCGGGAGGCGGCGAACTCGGTGATCTGGGGGTGCCACATCGTGCGGTCGAAGGGGTGGCCGTGGATGAGGACGAGGGGGAGGGGGAGGGGGAAGGATGTGCCTGCTTTCCCTTTGTCCTCGTATGCGAGCAAGGTGGTCATGGATTCGACCCTAGGGTTCCCCAACTCCTCGGTGCAATAAGATCTTTGCCCTCGGTGCAATGTGGTGAGGGCTAGGGGAGAGTGGGGCAACCGTCGTGGCCGACTACCGGCGTATCGCCGATCGCATCGCGGACGACATCGCCGTCGGGCGGCTGAAGCCCGGGGACCGGCTGCCGCCGCAGCGGGTGTTCGCGCGGCGGCGGGGGATCGCCGGGTCGACCGCCGGGCGGGTGTACGCGGAGCTGGTGCGGCGCGGGCTGGTGGTGGGGGAGGTCGGGCGCGGGACGTTCGTACGGGCGGCGCCGGCGGTGTCGGCCGGGTGGGCGCTGGCCGAGCCGGCCGGTTCGGCGCCCGTGAACCTGGAGCTCAACTACCCCTCCGCGCCCGGTCAGTCGGAGCTGCTGGCCGCCGGGATCGCGCCGCTGCTGCGACCGGACGTACTGACGGACGCGCTCCGCACGGCGCCGGCGACCGGTACGGCCGCCGCGCGCGAGGCCGCGGCCGGGCTGCTCGCCACGGAGGGCTGGCGCCCGGCCCCGGACCGGTTCCTCTTCACCGGGAACGCCCGCCAGGCCATCGCCGCGGCCCTCGCCCACCTCGTACGGCCCGGGGGGCGGGTCGGCGTCGAGGCCCTCACGTATCCGCTGGTCAAGGAGATCGCCGGGCGGTTGGGTGTGACCCTGGTGCCGCTCGCCACGGATGGGGACGGGGTACGGCCGGAGGCGGTGGTGGCCGCGCATCGGGCGGCGCCGTTGTCGGCGGTGTATGTGCAGCCGACGCTGCACAATCCGACGTCCGTGACGATGGGGGCGGGGCGGCGGGCCGAACTGGCGGGTGTGGTGCGGGAGTTGGACCTGCCGGTGATCGAGGACCGGATTTGGTCGTTCCTGGCGGGCGAGGGCGAGGGCGAGGGCGAGGGCGAGGGCGAGGGCGAGGGCGAGGGCGAGGGCGAGGGCGAGGGCGAGGGCGAGGGCGAGGGCGAGGGCGAGGGCGAG
>NZ_JBEOYO010000010.1:171380-239975 GCF_040297125.1 Streptomyces sp. NPDC001868
AGGGCGAGGGCGAGGGCGAGGGCGAGGGCGAGGGCGAGGGCGAGGGCGAGGGCGAGGGCGAGGGCGAGGGCGAGGGCGAGGGCGAGGGCGAGGGCGCGGGCGCGGGCTCCGGATACAGCTCCGGTTTCCGTTCCGGTTCTGGTTCCGGTGCGGGCGTGCCGCCGCCGTTGGCCGCGTACGCGCCGGAGCGGGTGTTCGTGGTGGACGGGTTGTCCAAGCGGGTGGCGCCGGGGCTGACGGTCGGGTTTCTGGTGGTGCCGGAGGGGCGCGTCGAGGGGGCTGCGGACGCCTTGCGTTCGGGGGGCTGGGCGGCGGGGCGGTTCGCTCTGGAGGCGGGGGTGCGGTGGATCGGGGACGGGACGGTCGGACGGCTGGTCGCGGCGAAGCGGGAGGACGCGGCGGCGCGGCAACGGCTGGTCGCCGAGCATCTCGCGGGGTTCGCGGTACGGGGGGATCCGCGGGCCTACTACGTGTGGTGGGAGTTGCCGGAGCCGTGGCGTGCGGACACGTTCTGCGCGGCTGCGGCGGAGAGGGGGGTGGCGGTGACCCCGGGGTCGGCGTTCAGTGTTCCGGGGGAGAGTGCTCGGGGCGGGCGCTCCTGGACACCGGCTTCCCTCTCCGCTTCCGCCTCCGCCTCTGCTTCCGCTTCCGCCTTCACATCTGCCTCCGCTTATGCCTCTCCCTATGCCTCCGCTTCCGCCTCCGACTGCGTCAGGCTCGGGCTCGCGTCGGTTCCTCTGTCGGAGTTGGTGGGGGCGTTGCGGACGCTCGGCGAAGTCGCGCGAGGTGGCCGGTGAGCCAGGCGGTCGCGGCCACGGTGGCGCCGAGGGCCAGGAGCCACCAGGTCACGGTGCGCAGGGTGGCGGTGAGGGCGTCGTAGACGGCGCCGGCGGCGGCGGGGGAGACGTCCGGGGGCAGGTCCGCGAGGGTGAGGTGGCGGCCGAGGGCCACCGCGACACCCAGCAGCGCGCCGCCGAGCGCGGTGCCGAGGCCCGTCGCACAGACGGCCCGGCGGCGCTGTGTCGCGAGGAGAATGCCACCGGCGGCCAGCGCGAGCGCGCCGACCGGGAGCCAGAACGCGGCGATTTCGAGCACGCGGTATCCCTTCCGAAGCTGAGTCAGTTCCGTGGCCGACAGCACCTCGACCTCGGTGTGCGCGACCGGGATGCGATGGGCGAACGGCACGTGGTCGCGGACGAGTTGACGCTTGACGCGTTCGCCGACCGGCGCGAGGTCGAGCGTCACCGCCCGCGCCTCGCCGCCACCGCCCGTGTCACCGCCCGCGCCCCTGCTCCCGCCGTACGCCCCCTCCTCGCGTACCGCCGTCAGCACCGCGTCGTGCGCCGCCCGGTTCGCCAGGTGCCACGCCGTGCGGAACGCCTCCGTGCGCGTGAAGGAGCGCGCCGCGTCGTGGGTGAAGTCCCGCAGCGGCCGCCGTAGCGGCGGTCCCACCCGGACCTCGCGCAGGATCCCGGTGGCGACCGCGTCCGCGAGCGCCTCCCGTACGGCGGGGTCGGCGGCCAGGGGTGCCATGACCGCCTCGTACCGGGTCCGGTCCGCGATCTCGTACGTCGCCCACGCGGCCAGCGCGCCCACCGGCGCGAGCAGGCAGGCGAGCACGGTCAGTGCGGCCGACAGGGTGCCGCGAGCGCGGTGGGACACCCCTCCAGGCAAGACCCCCGCCCATCGGCGCGCGAGCGCTCCCGCCCCGGGTGACTGCGAATGGCCCCACAGGACAAGCCGTACGGGCGGGGTGGCCGGCGCCGGCCGCCGCGTACGGCATCGGGGAGACCGGCCGCGTACGGCATCGCGGCCGGTCTCCCCGTCCCTACGGGTGGCCGGTCACCGCGTCCGGTGGCCCGTCGCGTCCTCGTGCGTGTAGTAGCGGTAGAAGTTCACCGCGAGGACCGCCGCCGCTACGGCCAGTGACATGACCGTGGAGCGCAGCACGGTGTGCTGGGTCGCCTGGCTGTAGAGGAAGCCGAAGGCGCAGCCCGCGAAGACGGCCCAGAGGAGGGCGTGGAGCTCGCGGCGCAGCCGGGGCGCCACGGTCAGTACGGCGATGTGGACCGCCGCGTACACGAACGCGGTCACGAAGCCGAAGAGGACGTTCCAGCCGGTGATGGGGCCCGCGTCGCGGTTCATGGCCGCGGCCCAGTAGCCGTAGACGAGGCCGAGGACCACGGGCACGATCCGGTTGGCGAGCGCGTGCGTGCGTGCGCTGAAGACATCGGGTGTGGCCGGCCCCGCCGACCTCCCCGGAACCGAGGGGCCGCCCGGAGCCGAGGGCCTGCCCGGAACCGAGGGCCTGCCCGGAGCCGAGGGTCCGCCCGGGATCACCGGCCGCCGGCCCGGAGTGGGTGCCGCTTGCGCCATCGGAGCACTCCTCTCTTCCCTCCCCCGTTCTCCCGCCCCGCCGTCCCTCCCCCGTCTGCCGTCCCTCCCCGTCTGCGCCTCCCCCGTGACTCTCCGCCCCGATTACCAGAGCACACCTGGGAGGGGCCGCTGGCAAGTCGGGATGCGGGGGCGGGGAGGGCGTGTTTCGCTGTGGGGCATGCGGATGCGGATGCCGGTGCCGCGTGTGCGTCGGGAGCCGGACCCCGTCGAGCGGCAGCAACTGCTGCGGGTCCGCGGGCACGACCTCGCCTGGCTTCCGCCGCTGGTGGTGCTGCTCGCCGTACCGGTGCTCGACTGGGCGACCGGCGGCGACTTCCGGGTCATCTCCTGGCTGGTGCTCGTGCCGGGCACGGCCGCCGCGGTCTGCGGGGTGCGGACGACGGCGGTGTTCGCGGGGCTCGCGATGCTCACGTACGTCGCGGGCGACAACTCCTGGCTGCATCAGGAACGCACCGGCCTGCCCGACTTCATCCTCGTCGCCCTCGGCGGCATCCTGTCCGTGCTGGCCTGCGCGGTCCGGCTGCGCGGGCAGGAGCGGATGCTGCACATGCGGGCCGTCGTCGACACCACCCGCCGTATCCTGCTGCGCCAGCTGCCCCCGGACGTCGGCGGCCTCGACCACGCGGAGATCTACCTCGCCGCCGACAGCGAGGCCCGCGTGGGCGGCGACTTCTACGACATCCAGCCCAGCCCGTACGGCACCCGCGTCGTCATCGGCGACGTCCAGGGCAAGGGCCTCGCGGCGGTGGAGGCGGCCTCCGTGCTGCTGGGCACGTTCCGCGAGGCCGCCTTCCACGAGTCCGCGCCCGTCACCGTGGCCGAGCGGCTGGAGACGCGGATGGTGCGGCACGTGCGGTACTGCGCGCACGTCGGCCGCGACGACTCCGAACGCTTCGCGACGGCCGTCCTGCTCGACTTCCCCGAACTGCGCAGCGAGCGCACCGACTGGGGCCCGGACATCACGGGGCTCGACGCGGTCACCGTGGACGTCATCAACTTCGGCCACGAACCCCCGCTCCTGGTCCGCCCCGACGGCGTACGGTATCTGCCGCTGTGGGACGGACTCCCGCTGGGACTCGGCGAGTTGGCGCCGCGGACGCCCAGGGCGGCCACGGTGCGGCTCGCCGCCGACGAGACATTGCTCCTGGTCACGGACGGGGTGACTGAGGCGCGCGACGGGAACGGCGTCTTCTTCCCCCTCCGCGAGTACCTCGTCCGCGCTCTCGCCGCCGGGCCGCCCGCCCTCGACCCCGGCTCCCTGGTCCGCCTCGTCCGTGACGGTGTCCTCGCCCACACCGGCGGCGGCCTCGACGACGACACGACGATCTTCGCCGTACGCCGGGCGTCCGAGCCGGTGCGGAGAGGGCCGGGGGCGCCGCTGGGGAAGGGGGCCGGGGGGCCGGAGTGAGCGCTCCTCGCCCGCTCCTCGCCCGCTCCTTTCCCCGTTTGCACGCGCAGCGGTTACCGTGCTGACTGGCGTATGTGATCGACGGGGAGGGAACGATGCCCGGAACAGTGCTGCTGCTCGCGGCCTCGCCCATGGGCAAGGGGTGCCTCGTGGACGCGGCCTCCGTGCTTCCCGTACTGGCGGCCGTCACGCCCGAGGTGCTGTCCGGGACGGGTACGGCGAACGTGGTCGAGCTGGCCGATCCGCTGGAACCACAGGCCGTCCTCACCCGGCTGCGGGCGGCGGCGACCGCGCCCGGGCCGCTCACCGTGTACCTCGCCGGGCAGCTCCAACTCGACCGCAAGCAGCGGCTCGTGCATCTCGCGCTGGCGCGGACGACGCCGGCGACCGTGCGCTACACCGCGTTCCCCTGGCACTGGATCGTGGAGGAACTGCGGCTGCGTACGCCGGGGTCCACGACTCTGTTCGTCGATCTGCACGCCGATGCGGAGGTGTGGCGGCAGTTGGCCGGGCAGTCGTTGTCGGTGGGGCCCGGGGTGAGTGTGTACGGGCGGATCGCGCCGCCGGGGGTGGGGATGCGGCGGGGGGTGGGTGTGCCCGGGTATATGAAGGCGTTGGCGACGATATTGCGGAGCGGGACTCGGCCGGTGCCCGCCGTGCTTCATGAGCAGGTGCTCGCGCGGACTGGGGGGTACGGCGATCTGGTGCTGGCGTGGGATGCGACGGGGGGCGGGGGTGGGGGTGCCCTCGGTGGTTTCGCCCCCGCCGCCCCTACCCATTCCCGTCCACTGGGGGCTGCGCCCCCAGACCCCCGCCATCGCCCTTCGGGCTCGTCCTCAAACGCCGGACGGGCTGAGAATGTGGTCGTCGCCGTCGAAGCCGGACGGGCTGAGAATGTGGCCGTCGAGCCCCATGGCGTGGCCGTCGACCCCCATGGCGCCATCGCCGTCGCCGTCGAGGCGGGGCGGCATGTCGAGGCCGATGGGCTTGCGGCTCGGTGGGAGCAGGGGGCGTTGCGGGAGTTCGGGGACGGGTCGGAGGAGGTGCTGCACTGGCGGGAGGTGCGGGCCGATCTGGCGATGTTCGCGGGGGACGCGGCGGGGAGCTGCGTGGCCTGGATGGGGGTCGCCAGGGCGCGGCTCGCGGCGGGGCGGACCGCCCAGGATCCGGCGGTCGAGGCGGCGGTGGACCGGGCGCACCATCAGTGGGGGCTGATCACGGACGCGGGGCGCGCCTACGAACTCGGCGCCGACTTCGTGGAGTTGCGGGGCCGGGTGCCGGGGCGGCGGGCCGGGGCCCTGGAGCACGCCCGGCAGCGTCTGGCCGAACTGCGGGAGCGGGGCGGGGAGTTGAGGTCGGCCCAACACGTACCCGGTTAGCCGAGCCGGTCGATGAGCCGTCGTTCCGTTCGTCGTAGATCGATGAGCCGTCGATCAGGGCGAATGCCGGGCCGACCTCGGAGGGGGAGTTGTACGAGGCCACACCATTCATACACATGGTGGACATCGCACGTTGATCACTTAAGCGGTCGCGGCTCCGGAACGGATCGGAGCCGGGTCAGAGAATGATCAGAGAATCCCCAGCCGTTGGCAAAAACCACCTCCCGTCACCACCCGTCGGTTATGACGGGTCATGACGACGCCGGGATCCGCACCCTGAACCACGCCCCCTGGTGCGACGGGTCGGACGGTTCGAGCGTGACCATGCCGCCGTGGGCCGTCGCGATCGCCGTGACGATGCTGAGGCCGAGCCCGCTGCCGGCGGCCCGGTGCTCCTCGCCGCGTACGAAGGGCTCGAAGAGCCGGGCGCGGAGGTCGTCCGGGATGCCGGGACCGTCGTCCCGGACCTCGATCACCCGGTAACCGTCCTCCGTACCGAGCCCCAGCGTGGTCGTCGTACCCGGCGGTGTGTGGACGCGCGCGTTGGCCAGCAGGTTGGCGACCAGCTGGTGCAGCCGCAACGGGTCCCCGGTGACCGTGTGGTCGCCGGGCGCGAGCAGCAGCCGTACGGGATGGCAGGGGTGGCAGTCGCGGGCCGCGGAGACCGCGTCGCGGCAGAGCTGGGCCAGATCGACGCAGGTCAGCTGTAGGGGCTGGCCGAGGTCGAGGCGGGTCAGCAGCACGAGCTCGTCGATGAGCGTGCTCATCCGGCCCACCTCGGTGGCGATACGGCCGAGCGCCTCCTGCCGCATGGGTTCGTACGCGGGGTCGCCGACCCGGGCGAGTTCGGCGTACCCGGAGATCGTGGTCAGCGGGTTGCGCAGCTCGTGCCCGGCGGACGCCATGAACTCCCGCAGCCGCCGCTCGGTGTCCTGCCGTTCCCTGACCTCACGGCGGCCGAGGCGGCGGGCGCCGAACAGGACGGCGCCGAGAAGGGGGAGCGCGGCGGCCGTCTCGACCTGGAGGAGGCGTTCGACCGCCCGCCGGTCGTCCGCCGTCGACCTGGCCGTGACGATGTAGCCGCCCTCCTGGCTCCGGCCCGCCTTCGGCGCGCGCACCACCTTCGCCCGGTAACTCTCCCCGAACGCCGATGGGTTCGCCCGCGCCGCGTACGCCTCCAGCCGGGCCGACGTGAGCGCGGGGAACGGGGGGAGCCCCTCGGACCCCGGGTACCGCTTTACGACCCTGCCCCGGGCGTCGAGGACGAGAACGAGGCCGTCCTTGTCGAGGAGCGGACCGAGGAGCGGACCGATGAGCGGACCGATGAGTGGATCGGTGCGTGGAGCCGACGACGATGACGATGACGTCTCCGCCGAACCCGAACCCGAACCCGAACCGGATCCGGACTTCGACCCCGAACCCAAGCCCGAGTCCGACCCCGAGTCCGCCCCCGGAAGCGCACCCCAGCCCGGAACCCCCAAGCCGCCGTACCCCCCGTAGCCGCTGGCTCTCGCTATCTCCTGGTCCGTGCGGGCCGTGAGGTGCTGGGCGAGGGTGTGGGCGGAGAGGGCGGCGACCGCGCCCAGGGTGGTGAGGGTGGCGATCAGCCAGAGGCCGACGGTGCGCCGGCCGGTGCGATGGGGGCGGATCGGCCGCTCGACGGGTGGGAGGGGGCGGCCCGGGCGGGGTCCCGGGCTGTCACTGGACGCGAGAAGCCCGGCCGCCCTGATGTTCTCGCCCAGCCCGGTGAATCCACTCATCCGACCAGCCCGTCCACGTCCACGCCGTCCAGCTCTCGGCGGCGGCCCCCGCCGCCTTTGCCCGCCCTTCCCCCCGGAGGCCGCTCGCTCAGTTGGTGCACAGCTGGTAGCCCACCCCCCTGACCGTCCGTATGAGGGACTGGCCCGGCTCACCCAACTTGCGGCGCAGGTAGTAGATGTACGTGTCGACGACGCCGGACCCCTCGTCGCGGTGGTTCCAGACGCGTTCCTGGATCTGGCCCCGGGACAGGACGCGGCCGGGGTTCTCCATGAGGTAGCGGAGGAGGGCGAACTCGGTGGTGGTGAGCTCGACGGGGCGGCCGGCGGCCCAGACCTGGTGGGCGTCGGCGTCGAGTTGGACCGCGCCGGCGCGCAGGCGGTTGCGGCCGGGCGGCACGGGATGGCCGCCGCCGGCCCGGCGCAGCAGGGCGCGGACGCGGGCGGCGACCTCCTTCAGCTCGAACGGCTTGGTGACGAAATCGTCGCCGCCCATGTCCAGGCCGCGCACCCGGTCGTCGACACCGCCGAGCCCGGTGAGGAACAGGACCGGGACCGCGTTGCCCCGGTCGCGCAGGGTCCGGCACACCTCGAAGCCGCTGAGGTCGGGGAGGTTGACGTCGAGGAGGATCAGATCGGGGTCGTACCGGGTGACGGTCTGCAGCGCCTGGCGTCCGGTCGCGGCGGCGGTCACCTGGTAGCCGAGGAACTCCAGGGCCATGGTCAGCATGGACCGGATCCCCTCCTCGTCGTCCACGACGAGCAGCCGCCCGGCCGAAGCCTCTGGCGGGACAGGGGTATGGGCGGAGGGCACAGGGGTGGTCATGTCCTGTTTCCTTTGCGGCCGTGACCTCAGATTGAGGTCTCAAGTTTCGGCGGAGCCGTATCGTCACACGTACCGGCAGGTAAGGGAGACCGCTTTCGCATTCATTCGGAATGACTCCTTCCTTACCAGGTCCGCCGTACGGCCGCGCCAAGCCCACCGCACGGCCGCACCCGCGAAAGCGGCGAGCGCCGCCGGTGGATCCGTGGATCCGTCCGGCGGCGCTCGCCGTCGTGCCGCTGGGTGTCGGTCGCCGGTGCGCCCGCTCGCCTAGCTGGTGTAGATGAAGTACTTCCAGGCGCCGTACGTCGTGGTGTTGACGTTGTCGCCGGAGGTCGTGTCGTGGTACTCCGAGCGGAAGCGGAGGCGGACGTCCGTGGTCGGGGTGCCCGTCAGGGTGATGTCGGACCCGCCGGAGGTGCCCAGCGGGAAGTACTCGGAGCCCCAGTCCTGCCAGGCGCCCTGGTAGTGGAACTGCAGCTGGAGGCGCTGCTGGCGGCCCGGGTAGTACGTCATCGTGGTCTTCAGGACGGGGTCCTTGGACTTGCGGATGTAGTGGTACTTCTGGCCCCAGGCCGTCCGGGTCTTGTAGTGGCCCGAGATCGACGACGAGATCTTGACCTTGGTGTAGACGGTGTTGGTGACGGTCCTCGCCTTGTAGCGCGCGTCGCCCGCGAACTTCACCGACAGCTTGGTGTCCCGCTTGAGGTCGACGGTGACCGACAGGTTCCCCTTCGAGTTCACCGT
Organism: Streptomyces sp. NPDC001868; assembly: GCF_040297125.1. NCBI lineage: Bacteria > Bacillati > Actinomycetota > Actinomycetes > Kitasatosporales > Streptomycetaceae > Streptomyces > Streptomyces sp. NPDC001868. Next base: position 179,892 of record NZ_JBEOYO010000010.1, read on the forward strand.
CCCCGACTTCACCAGCTTGTTCGGCTTGTCGGAGCCGTACGGGTCGGCCCAGATCTCGACCTTGCGGTTCTTGTGGGTCGTGCCGAGGTGCGCGGTGAACTTCACGTCCGCGCCGTACGCGTACGTCTTGCGGTTCTTGTCCAGCGACAGCGTGGGCGTCGCCCGGGAGACCTCGACGGCGTCGGAGGCGGACACGGCGGTGTGGTCCGCGTCGCCCGCGTACGTCACCTTGTACGTGACCTTGCCGCCGGCCGGCGGGGTGTCCGTGAAGGAGAACTTGCCGCCCGTGCCCAGGGTCTTGGTGCCGAGCGACTTGCCCTTCGGGGACTCCATGTCGGTACGGGTGACCGTGAGCGGGGTGCCGGCGGGCAGCGCCAGGTTCGAGGTGAGCTTGCCGCTGACCGTGAGCTTCTTGGCGCGGGTGGCCGTCGACGGGGCGTTCACGGTGAGCGTGCCGGTGTACTTGCGGGGCGCGTCGACGACGTGGAACGTGGTCGCGCCCGACGACGAGGTCAGCGCGAACAGCTTCTGGCCGTCGGGGGCCCACACCACGCCGTTGTCGTTCCACAGCGACGAGGGATGGAGGTCGCGGACGCTCGCGGGCTGCTCCGCGCCCTTGGCGAAGACGTAGGTGTCGCCCTTGCCGTCGAAGTCGGAGATCGTCGCCGCGACCGTGCCGTCCGGGGCGATGTCGACGCCCATCGGCTCGTCCGGCACCGCGAAGGTACGCGTCTGCTCCAGGTCCGAGAGGCGGTACTCGGTGAGCGCGCGGTTGTTGTTGCCCGCCACCACCAGGTGGGTGCCGTCCGGGGTGAGGGCCGCGTCGTTGGGGAAGCCGCCCTTGTTGGCGGAGACCCGGATCACCGGCGTACCGGAGGAGATGTCGTAGACGATGACCGGGCCGGAGCTGATGCCCGCGTCGAGCGCCACGAGCGTGCCCGGGTTGTCCGGGTCGGCGTACAGCTGGGGCGGGCTGGCGTAGTCGTGGCCGGCGGCCAGGTCCAGCGTGACCGTCGGGGTCTCGGCGGTCAGGTCGACCACGCCGAGGCCGGAGTCCCACTGGTCGCCGTAGGCGAACCACAGCTTGCCCTCGGCGAAGGCCAGCCGTGACGGGTCGGTGTTCGTGCCGGTCGCGTACTCGGCGGTCTGCGTCCGCGTCGCCGTGTCGATGGCGACGATCTTGTCGGCGCCGAACAGGGCCGCGTACAGCGTGGCGCCGTCCGGGCTGAGTTCGAGGTCCCTGACCTGTGCGAGGCCGGTGATCTGGCCGACGACCACACCGGCGTAGGTGGTGACGACGATCTTGTTGCTGTCCCGGTCGCTGATGAACAGCCGCTGGTGCTTGGCGTCCACCACCGTGTCGGACGGCGACGAGACGGCGATGGGCCTGCTGCTGTCGGCGGCGGCCGGTGCGGCCGTGCCGGCGGTGAGCGCGGCGGAGCTGAAGAGGACTGCCAGTGCGGTGGCAGCCGGAAGAGTGCGGATACGCACGTGTTTCGAACCCCCCGGAACGAAAGAAATGGGCGCGTCGTCGCGCGGGGCCGGTGTGTTCGACCTGTGCGGCGCGTGTGACGCGTGTGCGAAGACTAAGTCATGTCACTGACAAGAGGGTCACAGGGGGTGGTGGAGAACTCAATGGGTTTACGTGATGAAGGGGCCGACCCCGGCGGCGGGGGGAGTGCCGTCGGGGCCGGATCCTTTCCGCGTCCGTTCCTGTGTCCGTCAGCCGGCGGCCCACACGTCGAAGGGGATGCCGGCGGCGGGGCCGTTCTTGGCCGCGTTGAGCTCGTTGTTGTAGCGGCCGTCCTTCAGCGGGAAGTTGGCGTTGCCCCAGGTGGCGTTCTGCATCCGGCTCTGGAGGTTCACGCCGTTGAAGCCGGCCGGGAACCTGGTCCAGGTGACCAGGCGCGGGAAGTCCCAGCCGCCGTCGCCCCAGGCCTCCGCGGTCTCGCCCCACTTGGCGAAGCGGAAGGAGTGGGTCCCCACGTCAATCACATTGCTCCCCTTGTGGTAGACGACCTTGAGACGGACCCCGTCCCTCGGGACCTCGCTCCAGTTCTTGGTCGTGTAGTTGCCGTGGGCGGAGACGGACGCGTACGAGGGCGTGCTCGCGCCCTGCCGGATCCAGATCACGGCGGCTTCCCAGTCGTGGCGGTGCGACGTGTTGGTGCATCCAGTGCAGGACATGTCCTTCTCGAAGTACTCGGTGTAGACGATCGCGCACCAGCCGTTGTTGCACTTGGCCCGCGAGTAGACGTTGGCCTTGCCCAGGTGGTTGTCGCGGCACTGGCCGGTGATGGCTCCGCTGTCGTCGAGGCCGCCGTTGAGGTTGCCCCACTGGTCGATGGCGGCGACCGGGAAACAGCTGTCCGTGTCGTAGTCGAAGACCGGCTGGAAGGTCTTCTGGAACGTGGTGGTGCTCTCGGGCAGGGGGGTCAGTACGCCTGCGTGGGCGTTGGTGGTCAGCCCGATGGTCAGCGCGGCGGCGCTGGCCGCGACGAGCGCGAAACGCCCGAGGCGGCCGAGGCGGGACTTCCTGCTCTTCAGTGCTTGGGACATCAGCGGTTCTCTCCACTTGCTCTGCGCGGGGGACGCCGGTGATCCGGCTCTGCGGGGCAGAGACTGCTCAGCGGCGGGGGACGCCGGCTGATCCGGCTTGACGGGACAGAGACTGACAAGCGGAGAGTTGATCGACACCTACTCTCACCAGGGCAATCAAAGCCGGCCAACGGTTCCGGGTTGTTCGGCGGCGCGTACCGCCGCTGTCATCAACGCCACACTTTGCGGCCGCAGGGTTTCGGCTGGTCAGCGGGATACGTATGTTGATGCCCCGGCCCGGCTCTACTTGACGTATCGAGAAATGCCGTAAGTGTCGGAAATGCCGTAATAGTTCGTGAGTGGGTAGGTCTGTGGGACGTCCGGAAAGACCCGTCGACCCGGCTGCCGGTCCTGTGCAACAGCTCGCCCATGAGTTGCGGGAGCTGCGCAGGGCGGCCGGCAGTCCGTCGTACCGCGCGATGGCCGAGGAGGCGGGGTTCTCCGCGACGACGCTGTCGCAGGCGGCGGCCGGGGAGCGGCTGCCTTCCCGGGCGGTCGTCCAGGGGTATGCGCGTGCCTGCGGGGGCGACCCCGGCGAGTGGGAGACGCGCTGGAAAGAGGCCGAGGCGGCGGTCGCGGCCGCTCCCGTCCACGACGAAGGGGACGGGCCGGCGCCGTACCGGGGCCTCGCCCGGTTCGAATCGGACGACCACGAGCTGTTCTTCGGCCGTGACCGGACCCTGGAGGAGCTCTGCCGGCTGGTGTCCGCGCACCGGTTCGCCGCCGTGTTCGGCGCCTCCGGCAGCGGCAAGTCCTCGCTGCTGCGGGCCGGGTTCCTCCCCCGCGTCAGGCGGGAGATGACCGGGGGCGAGGGCGTACTGCGGATCCTCACGCCCGGAGCCAGGCCGGCCGAGACGTACGGGCATCTGCTGGCACCGGCGAAGGGCGAGCCGGAGAGCTGGGTGGTGGTGGACCAGTTCGAGGACGTCTTCACCCTGTGCCGGGACGAGACGGAGCGGGCCCGCTTCATCGAGCTGCTGCTGACCGCCCGGGACCCCGCGTCCCGGCTACGGGTGGTCATCGCCGTACGCTCCGACTTCTACCCGCGCTGCGCCGACCACCCGGAACTGGCCGACGCGCTGCGCCACGCCGGGCTGCCGGTCGGCCCGATGACCGCGGACGAACTACGGGACGCGGTGGTGAAACCCGCGCTGGCGGCCGGTGTCCTGGTGGAGCGGTCGCTGGCCACGACGGTCGTCGACGAGGTGCTCGACCGTCCCGGCGCGCTGCCGATGCTCTCGCACGCTCTCCTGGAGACCTGGCGGCGACGCAAGGGCCGCATGCTGACGACGGCCGCGTACGAGGCGGCCGGCGGACTGAACGGCGCGATAGCGGCGACCGCCGAGGAGGTGTACGGGCAGCTGTCCGCGCCCCAGGCCGCCGTCGCCCGGCTGCTGCTGCTGCGGCTGGTCGAGCCGGGGCGGGGCACCGTCGACACCGGGCGCCCGTTCACCCGGGCCGACCTCAAGCGGTGCGCGCACCCCGACACACCGGTGGTGGTGGAGCGGCTGGCCCGCGCCCGCCTGCTGACCGTCGACGAGGACAGCGTCCGCCTCGCCCACGAGGCGCTGATCACCTGCTGGCCCCGGCTGCACGGCTGGATCGAGCAGGACCGCGAACGGCTGCGCCACCATCGGCAGCTCACCGAGGCCACCCGCGCCTGGCTGACGCACGGCCGTGACCCCGGCACCCTCTACCGGGGCACCCGCCTGGCCCGTGCCGAGGAGATGTTTCCCGACCACGACGGCGACCCCGCTCTGGCGCCGGTCGAACGGTCCTTCCTCACCGCCGCGTTCGAAGCCCGCGAGGCGGAGAAACGGGCCGCCGCCCGCTCCACCCGACGCTCCCGCCAGCTCGTCGGCGCCCTCTCGGCCGTCCTCGCGGTGACGCTGGTCACCGGCCTGGCCGCCTGGCGGCAGCACGACGACAACCAGCGCCGGCGGACGGAGAACACCGCCCGCCGGATCGCCGCCGTCGCCGAAGGGCTGCGCACCATCGAACCCCGGGCCGCCCTGCTGCTGGGCGTCGCCGCCTGGCGGATCGCCCCGTTGGCCGAAACCCGCCGGACTCTGCTCGGCTCCCTCACCCAGCCCGAACAGGACGCCTTCAGCGACCCCGCCTCGGGCCACCGCTCCCAGCGGTTCCTCGCCGACTCCGGCCACACCCTCCTCAGCGTCGACGACCGCACCTGGCGGACCTGGAACCTCGGCACCCGCCGCAGCACGGGCTCCGGCCGTCTCCCCGAGGGCGAGGTCCTGGCCGCCGGCCCCTACGCACAGGTCCTGGCGATCGCGGCGGCGGACGGGCGGATACGGCTGTGGGACCTGCGGGCCGGGCACTGGACCTCCGGCCCGCCACTGGCGCCGGGCCGGGACGGGATCGCCTTCGGGGCGAGCGGGCGCAGCTATGTGGTGGACGAACCTGACACCGACTCTCACGCGGCCTCCGATTCCGACTCGGCCTACGGCTCCGGCTCCGGCTCCGGCGCGGATGTCGTACGGGTGCGGGCCGTGGCGGACGGCGCGGTGTTGTCGGAGGAGCGGGGGGTCACCAGAGCGAACGTGGCGGTGAGTGCGGACGACCGGCTGGTGGCCGTGTGCCCGACGGGACGGGCGCCGCAGGTCCGGGAGGTCGGCGGGCGGCAGGTCGTGCACGGAGCGTGGGAGCGGGCCCAAGGGGTCTGCGGCGCCGACTCCACGCTGGAGTTCGGCGCCGACGGCCGGTTCGCCGTCATCGCCGGGGACCGGGCGCGGGTGTGGGACACCCGTACCGGCGGCCGGGTCGCCGAGGTCCGCGACCCGGGTGTGCTGTCCGCGTCGCTCAGCCGGGACGGGCGGTTCCTCGCGACGTTCGGCTCCGCCGACGAGATCAGGGTGTGGCGGCTGTCCGCCCCGGCCGCCCCCGTCCTGCGCCACTCCCTCAACAACCAGAACCTGTACGGCCGCCTCGCCTGGGACCCCGGTGCACCCGCCCTGCGCTACCTGGAGGGCAGCACCGCCCACACCCTCGACCTGACGGCGACCGTCACCGCCGCCTGGCGCGACCGCCCGATGGACGGCGTACTGCTCAGCCCCGACGGCCGCGTCTTGGCCACCGCCGAACGCACGGGCACCGGCTTCGGCTTCGAACTCCGCGACACCGACAGCGGCCGCCTCGTCCGCACGCTGCCGCCCCCGCCACCGCCCCAGCCGGTCACGACCACCGCCTCCGACGGCCCGCCGTTCACACCGGGCGACGCCGTCCCGCAGATGGCGTTCAGCCCCGACGGCAGCCGGTTCGTCTACGGGGTCACCGCGCCCGGCAGGCGGGCCGCGCCGCAGCGGTTCACCGTCTGGGACCTGGCCCGGGACCGCGAACAGAGCGCGCTGGACCTGGCGCGCACGGAGTCCGCCACGGCGGTGACGGCCCTGGCCCTGGCCCCCGACGGACGCACCCTCTTCACCACCCGGACCCCGGCCGACGGCGAACCGAGCAACGAGCGGTGGGACACCGCCACCCGCCGCCGTACGGACTCCCTCACCGGGACGGACCTGGCCGGCCCCCGCCTCGCGCTCAGCCCCCACGACCACTTGGTCGTCGGCGACAACCGCGTCGCCCGCGAGAGCACCGGCCGGAGCGTCGCGCTGGACCTCGTCCAGGGCGACCACATCAGCGCCCTCGCCGTCAGCCCCGACGGGAGCCGCGTGGCGGCGGGCGACCGCACCGGCCGGGTCGCCCTGTGGGACGGCGACCTCCGCCGCCGCGCCGGTGTCCTGCACAATGTCTTCCCGCCCCCGCTCGGCGACACCTCGGAGGCAGTGAGCGCCCTCGCCCTCAGCCCCGACGGCCACACCCTCGCCGTCGGCGGCGACGCCGGCACGATCCAGCTCTGGGACACGACCACCCAACAGCCCCTCGGCGGCCCGCTCCCCTCCCCCGGCGAGCCCATCGCCTCCCTCGCCTTCAGCCCCGACAACGCCACGCTCTACGCAGGCGGCAACCACGTTCCCCTCCACCGCCACACCGTCGACCCCACCCGCGCGATCACCCACGTCTGCGCCCGCGCCGGGAACGAGGACCTGACGAGGAGCGAGTGGGAGACGTACGTACCGGACGCGCCGTACCGAAGGGTGTGCGACTGAGGGGGGCGCGACCTCGACGGCGAGCGGGCCGGAGAGAGAATGCGGGGCGACCGGTTCGAGCGAGGGGGAACACATGCGTGACGCGGTGGTCACGGACGCCGGGGACCGGATCCGTTGGGTCGAGTGGCCGGGGGAGGAGCCCAGCCGTGTGTACGTGCACGGGCTCGGGGCCACGTCGGCCGCGTACTTCACGGCGGTGGCGGCCCACCCCCTGCTCGCGGGGCGCCGCTCCCTGTTCGTCGACATGCTCGGGCACGGCATCAGCGATCGCCCCACGGACTTCGACTACTCCCTGGAGGCCCACGCCGACGCGCTCGCACGGGCCCTGACGGCGGCGGACGTCGGCGGCGCCGAGGTGATCGCGCACAGCATGGGCGGCTCGGTGGGGATCGTCCTGGCGTCGCGGCACCCGCGCCTGGTGCGGAAGCTGGTGATGATCGACTCCAACCTCGACCCGCTCCCGCCCACGCACGGCGCCGTCGGGAGCAACGGCATCGCGGCGTACTCCGAGGAGGAGTTCCTCGCGGGCGGCCGGGAGGAGTTCGCCGAACTGGCCGGAGAGCAGTGGTGGTCGACCATGCGGCTGGTCGGTCCCGAGGCCCTCTACCGCAGCGCCGCGCGCCTGGCCCGGGGCACCCGCCCCACCATGCGCGAACTGCTGCTCGACCTGAAGATCCCCCGCACGTACGTCCATCCCGAGGCGGACGGTCCACTCCCCGGCACGGCCGCCCTCACGCAGGCCGGCGTGTCCGTCGTCCCGGTCCCGGCCTGCGGCCACAACATCATGCTCGACAACCCGGAGGCCTTCGTCCACGTGACGGCGGCGGCACTGGCTGACTGACGAGTCCGTCCCGCACAGAAACGTGACAGCACGCTCGTTCGAGTGAATGGCTCCGGATTCCCTCCGCGAGCTTCCGGCCTAAGCTGAGACGGTCGTGCTGAGCGAACGGAGGTCTGTCATGACGACGGCGGAGCCGATCATCATGCCGGGATACCAGGGCGAGCACATTTCCGGTCCCTACGACGATCCTGATGGTGACGACGAGGGGCTCTTGCCCATGGGCGGCGCGAGTGTGCAGCAGGCCTTCGCTTTGTTCAGTGCGGCGGCCCCCGAGGGTTGGCGCGTGGAGCTGATCGAAGGGGAGATCTGCGTGACGCCTCCGGCCAACGGGGAGCACGAGGAGATTGTGTCGGAGGTCAACCATCAGGTTGGCCGGAAAGCCGGCGACGCTTCATTGCGCAACTTCACGGGCATCGGCCTGAATGTTCCTGGCGCATCAGAGACAGGCCATGTCATCCCCGACCTGGTCATCGCTCCCAAGGGGAGCTTCGGCGACCAGGAGGAGTGGCACGACCCGTCCGCCGCTCTCCTCGTCGCCGAGGTCACCTCCGACAGCACGGCCGTCAAGGACCGGGACAAAAAGATCCACGGCTACGCCCGGGCGAACATCCCCGTCTACCTCCTCATCGACCGGGAGGAGGGTCAGGTGACCGTGTACTCGGAGCCCTCCGGCGACGAATACGCCAAGGGTGCCCAGCACAAGATGGGCCTGGTCGTCCCCCTGCCCGCACCCCTCGGCTTCGACCTGGACACCGCCGAGTTCTGAGCGGAGCGCGGCGACCGGTGTCAGCGGGGTACGGCGTTGGCCATCGTCATCAGGGCCGTGATCGCGAGGAGCGCGGCGGTGACGGAGCGGGCGTGGCGGGTGAGCAGGGCTCGGAGCACGAGGACCTCCCGGCGACGGCGACGCGGCAGCGACCGTATGGCTGCGACTGAGTGGTTGAGCAGGTGACTTAAGCGTGCTTAACCTGTCGCTTAACGTAAGGCTTTGGCCTGCCAACGACAAGAGGACGTTGGGGAGTTGGGGTAAAGCGGCCGGTGTAACCGGGGTTACTGGCATGCTTACGCCATGGCAGGTACGGCCGAGCGTGACGATCCCGAGGTCATCGGGCGCAGGGTGCAGCGACTGCGGACGGAACGGGGCCTCACACAGCGTCAGTTGGCGGAACCGGCGTACACCCCGGCGTACATCTCGACCCTGGAGGCCGGCCGCGTCCGCGCCTCCGAACCGGCCCTGCGGCACATCGCCGAACGGCTCGGCGTGGGCTACGAGGAGCTGGCCACCGGCCGCCCCGCCGGCTTCGCCACCGAGCTGCGGCTGCGCCTGACCGGCGCCCAGCGCACCCTCGCGAGCGGCGCCACCGAGGCCGCCGCCGAGGGGTTCACGGCCGTCCTCGCGGAGGCGGAGGAGTACGGGCTCGTCGCCGAGCAGGCCGACTCCCTGCTCGGGCTCGGCGAATGCGCCCTGGAGACCGGCGACCTGGAGGCCGCCCAGCTGCGGTTCGAGCAGGCCGAGCAGCGGCTCGGCGACGCCCCGCTCCCGGCCCGCGTCCCCGCCCTGCGCGGCCGGGCGACCGCCCACTACCTCGCCGGTGAACTCCGCTACTCCTGCTACCTCTACGAGTCCACCCTCGACGAGCTGAACCGCAACGGCCTGCACGACCCCGACGCGTTACTCCTCCTCTACACCGGAGTCATCGCCCCCTACATGGACATGGGCGCCCACGCCCGCGCCGCCCAGGCCGCCGAGCTGGCCCTCGCCCTCGCCCCGCAGTCCGGCGACCCCGCCCTCGTCGCCCGGATGCACCGCTCGGTCGCCCGGACGATGATCGCCGAGGGCCGTATCGCCGAGGCCGACGCCTCCCTCGCCAAGGCCTCCGAGCTGTACCGCCAGCTCCAGATCCGCATCGAACTGGCCAACTGCCACTGGATGCGCGGCTATCTGCACGCCCAGAACGGTGACTACGCCCGCGCCGAGAAGGAGCTGCGCGAGGCCCGCCGCATGCTCTCCGCCAAGCGCGCCGCCCTCTACACCAGCCAGGTCGCCGTCGAACTCGCCGACGTCCTGCACCGCCGGGGCAAGTCCGAGGAGGCCGCCGAACTGCTCCGCGAGGTTCTCAGCGACCTCAGCTCCGAACGCGGCGCCCTCCACTCCGCCGCCGCCCACCGCCTCCTCGGCATCATCGCCGAGGACGCCCGGAACGCGGACACCGCCGAGGAGCACTACGTACGGGCACTGAGCCTGCTGGAACGCGCGGGCGCCGCCGGCGACCTGGCCGACCTGTGCCGCCTGCTCGGGGACCTGTACCGCCGCACCGGCCGCGTCGAGGCCGCCCTCGACGCCTACCGCACCGGCCTCGGCCACCGCACCGCCCCGGGCACCACCACACTCGGACCGGCGCCCGCACAGCCGCCTCTTTGACGATTCCGGGCCACCGCACAGCCCCGCTCCATAACCACCTCATGTGGAGACCAGGGAGAAACGGGACCAACGGGGGAGGCGGGGGAGCGCCGGAGGCCCGGGGGCAGGGGTCCTGCCCGGCGTACGGCTCGTCGTCCGCGTCCTGCTCTACGCCGTACCCGGCGGCCTCGCCCTCGTCGCCATCGCGACCGTCGCCTCCGTCCTCGGCCCGGTGGTCGCGCTCGAACTCGCGACGCCCGAGGGGGACCCGGTCGAGCTGACCCTCGGGGAGTTCTCGTCCCGGGCGGTCTACGACAGCGAGCGGTCGCTGAAGGGCCGTACGGTCCGGATGACCGGCTTCGTCACGCACGGGGACGACGGCACCTGGTACCTCACCCGGCTGCTCGTCTCCTGCTGTGCCGCCGACGCGAGCCCCTACAAGGTCGCGATCCGGGACGCCGACGCCCCGGCCGCCGACACCTGGGTCACCGTCACCGGCACCTGGCACCCCGAGGGGAAGCCGGGCTCCGAGCAGGCCTGGCGCCCGGTCCTGGACGCCGAGTCCGTGAAGCGGGTGGCCGAACCGGCGAACGCGTACGAGAAGCGGTGACGTGCCGGGCTCAGCCGAGGTCCTGCGACGCGACCACGCCGCCGTCCTTGTCGTACACCGTGACCCTGCGGGTGATGCCGCGCATGTGCTCGGGGTTCGAGACGCCCTCCCCGACGTCCGCGAGCACGTACCAGCCGCCCCACTCCTCGTTGCCGGCCAGCCGGACGACCGTGCCGTCGAGCTTCGTGCCGTCGTAGAGCTCGATCCGCACGCCGGCCGCCACGGTCCGGCCGCCGTAGTACACACCGGTGAGGAACGACTTGTGGGGGCCCCGCGGCGTCTCCTTCACGGAGGCACTCGGCCGGCCGGTGTCGATGTTGCCGTCGACCACGCTCTCGAACTCGGGTACCTCGGAGACACCGGGTGTGTCCCCGTACTTGCCCTCCTCCGTCAGCCAGATCCGTGTGCCGTCGCCGATGTACACCTTCTCGCCCGACTCGACGACCCGCACCCGCCCGGCCGACGGGGCGGGGATCCGGGTCGGCGTCGCCGACGCGACGGCGCTCGGCTGCGGTGGGGCCATGGGCTGGACCGTGGAGGAGGGGCCGTCGGGGCGGAGGGCCAGCACCGCGACGAGCGGGAGCAGCAGCAGCCCGCAGCCCGTGCTCAGCAGTGCGGCCCGGCGTCGCCGCCGCCGGCCGCGGCCCTCCCGCTCGATGGCCTCCAGCGGTACGGGGGGCGGCGTGAAGTCGTACGCGGCCCCGGCGAACGCCTCACGCAGCGACTGCCCGGTGTCGACGGCGGCCTCACCGTCCTCACCGTCCTCGCCGTCCAGGGCAGGGCCACCACCCGAGCGCGCCCAACCGTCCGTACCCACATCTGTTCCTGTTCCTGTTCCTGTTTCTGTCCCTGATCCTGCTGCGGTGTCCGGGCCGGTCCCGGAGGGCGGGTGGTTCATGGGCGGGCTCCGGGGACGGGCGAGGGGTGCGCCGGGACGAACGGGAGGGCGGGGGCGGAGCCGTGGGCGCGGCGGTCCGTGTGGGCCGGGCCGGCGAACTCGGGGTGGGCGCGCAGGGCCTGCAGACCGCGTCGGACATGGGTCTTGACCGTGCCGAGCGAGCAGCCGAGCAGCTGGGCGATCTCGCTCTCGCTGAGGTCCTCCCAGAAGCGGAGCACCAGCACGGACCGCTGCCGGGCCGACAGCGCGGCCAACGCCTGGGTGACGGCGGCCCGTTGGACGACCGAGTCGGCGTGCCCGGTGTGCCGCTCGTGCATCCGCTCGGGCAGGAGCGGCGTCAGCAGATGGGCCACGCGTCTCTTCCGTACGCGGCTGATGTTGTTGTTGACCAGCGAGCGCCGTACGTAGAAGTCGACGTCGTCGCGCGGTATGCGCCGCCAGCGGGCGTACACCTTCGCCAGGGTGGTCTGCACGAGATCCTCGGCCTCGTGGAAGTCGCCGGTCAGCATGTGCGCGGTACGCACCAGGCGCGGCCAGGCCGCGGTGGCGTACGCGGCGAAGTCGCGGGCCTCTGGTGATCCGGGTTTCTCTTGCGGCACGGACGACGGTCCTCGGGATCGGGAACGGGGGAGCATGCCGTGCGGGAGCGGGGTGGTCAAGTCCCCGGCGGGGTGGTCAAGTCCCGCTCCCGCACGGTCACTTCGGCACGAGGTGCCGGTGCGGAGCGGGCGGCCCACGGGAGGGCCGCCCCGGACCGGGTCAGCGCAGGCGCAGCCGGGAGTAGACGCCACCCTCGGTGTCGTGGACGGTGACACCGCGCAGGAACTCCTGCCCGTCGTCCACCGCGGGCAGGTCCGCGACGGCGTACCAGACGCCCCAGCCCGGCTTCCCGGGCAGCTCGATGAGCTTGCCGTGGACCGTGCCCGTGCTCGTGCGGACCGCCACGCGGGAGGCGGTGCCCTTGCCCCCGTAGTAGACGCCGGAGAGGTAGTAGCGCCCCTCGAAGGCGGACGCCTGGAGCGACACCCCGGGCCGGGTGCGGTCGATGTTGCCGTCGACGACGCTGCGGAACTGCGGGAAGTCGGGCAGGGCGGGCTCCAGCCAGTGCTTGCCCTCCGTCGTCATCCAGAACTCGAATCCCGGCGCGGCGACGACACGCTCACCGGGCTGGACGATGCGCGGAGTCGGCGCCTTCCTGGCCGCCGCCTCCGCCACCGTCGTGCCGGCGCCGTGCGCCGTCTCCCCCCGCGAGACGGCGTACGACGTCGTCGATGCCCCCGCCAGCAGCGTGGTCAGCGCTGCGACGGCGACGTATGTGCGCATCCGTGCCATGGTCATGAACGGACGACCCCCAAAGGTGTGTTGATCCAGGTGTGTTGGTCTGACACTCCTGAAACCCGGGAGGCGTACGGGACGGATGACACCGCCGGGACACTTTTCTCCGGAGCCGCACCTCCCCTCGCCGCACCTCCTCTCCTCTCCGCTCCCCTCCCCTCCCCTCACCTCACCTCAGCGCGCTGCCCGCCACCCACCGCTCCCAGCTCAGGTTCCAGTCGCCGTAACCGTTCCCCACGGCCACGGTCTCCTTCGAGCCGGTCACCTTCACCACGTCGCCCGGGATGACCTGGTCGTAGAACCGTTTCGCCGTCCCGTCGTTCGCGAGGCCCACGCACCCGTGGGTGACGTTCTGCCGGCCCGCGTACGTGTTGGCCTTCGGGTTCTCGTGCAGGTAGGTGCCGGAGGCGGTGAGGTGGACGGCGTAGGAGTACCAGTCGGCGTACGAGTCGCCGTAGCCGACCGTTCGGGAGTCCATGAAGACCTTGGGCTGCTTGTCGGAGACGACCATCGTGCCGTTCCAGGTCTCCATGCCGGGCGCGCCCGCGGTGACCGGGATGCGCTGGGTCGAGCCGTCCTTCTCGACCGTCATGGTGTGGCGGCGCACGTCGACCGTGGCGATGAGCGAGCGGCCGATGGTGAAGTGCCGGGTGAGGCCGGTGCCGACCTCGACGGTGACCTTCGTACCGGGCTGCCAGTAGGCGCGGGGACGGAAGTCGACGCGCTGTCCGTCGGCGAGGTCACGGTCCTTGATCCAGCTCCAGGAGCCCTCGGTGCCGGAGTCCGTCGTGACCTTCAACAGCCGTTCCACGTCGGCCCGTTCGGCCTTCGGGACCGGGCGGTCGAAGGTGACGGATATCGGCATGCCGACGCCCACGGTCCGCCCCTCGGCGATGTTCACGCGGGCACCCTCGAAGGCCTTCGGCGGGGCGGGACTCGGCTCCACGTCCACGGCCTCGGCGCCGGCCCCGCCCCTGTCGTCCGCGTCCGCCCGGGCATGGATCTCCGGGACCGAGCTCGGCCCCTCGACCCGTACCCCTTCCCCGCTCCCCGCACAGCCCGTGAGCGCCAGCGCCAGCGCCATCGCGCACGCGGCCGTCGCGGCGAGCACTGCCCTGTTCTTCCTGGCGCTGTTCCCCCTGGCCCTGAACCTCGCGGTTCTGCTCCCCGTGGTCATGGTGTCCCCCCAGATGTCTTACGAGCGGTCTGTTCTCGTGAGGTGCTTCCGTGATGTGTTTCGATGTGCGGCGTACGTACGGGACCTGTACGCACGGCGGGGGCGGCCGGGTTGCATGGCGACGCAGGGAACTTCGGACAACGGCGGGGGCATGACCGAGGAAGAGTTCGACGCGTTCTACGCCGCCGCGTTCCCCCGGCTGACCGGCCAGCTCTTCGCCTTCACCGGGGACCACGGCGAGGCGCAGGACGTGGTGCAGGAGGCGTTCGTACGGGCCTGGGACCGGCGGCGCGAGTTCCTCGCGGACGGGGCGCCCGAGGCGTGGATCCGGACCGTGGCGATGCGGCTCGCGGTGAGCCGGTGGCGCCGGGCGCGCCGCTGGCTGGAACTGGTGCGCCGCGATCCGCCCCCGCAACACGCGCCGGGACCCGATCCCGAACGCGCGGTACTGGTCGACGCGTTGCGCAGGATTCCGGAGGCCCAGCGGATGGCGGTGGTTCTGCACCATCTGTGCGACTTGAGTGTCGAGCAGGTAGCCTCCGAGACCGGTGCCCCCGTGGGCACGGTCAAGGCCCGGCTGTCCCGCGGCCGTGCGGCGCTGGCGCGCGAACTGGCCCCCGGCGAGGGTGAGAAGGAGGACGGCCGTGTCCGATGAACTCACCGTCCGGCTGCGCGAGCTGGCCGAGACCGCCGAGACCCCGCCGCCCGGCTCCGGCGCCGAGGTCCGCGCCACCGCCGGACGCCGCCGACGCCGACGCCGTGCGAGCGCCGCCGTCGCGGGCGGCTGCGCGGCGGCGGGCCTGGCCGCCGTCCTCACCCTGAACGTCGCCTCCCACGGCACCGAACAGCGCCCGTCCACGGCCATGTCCTCCGTGCCCAGCGTGACGGCGGCGCCCGAGGTCACCGTGGACCTCTCCCGCCGCGTCCTCACCTTCGAGGGCCGCGACCTGCCCATCTCCGCCGGCATGATCAGGACACCGACCCCGACCGGCCTGATGACGGTCTCCGCCAAGTACAGCGTCAAGACCATCTCCGCCGCGACGGTCGAATTCCCCGACGAGTACGACGTCAAGCTCCCGTGGGTCCTGGAACTGTCTCCGGCCACGGACGGTACGGACGCGACGGACGGTGCGCGTCGTACGGCCGAGCCGGTCGACGGAACCGAAGAACCCGACGGTACCGATGAAACCGGTGGAACCGATGGGACCGATGGGACCGATGGGACCGGCACGAGCGAGAACACGAGCGAGAAGGCGAACGAGGAGGTGAGCGAGGGCACGACGCCGAGCCCGGTCGGCAGCGACATCTGGATCGCCGGGCTCTCCCGCAACGAGAAGGCCCCCGGCACCCTCGACACCACCTCCGGCTGGATCGGCCTGCGCACCGCCGACGCGCGATGGCTGTACGCCCGGCTGACGACGGGCGCGCTCGTGGAGATCCGGGGCACGGCACCGCCCCCCACCGAGACCCCTCCCACCACGGCCGACGACTCCGTCCTCCCCACCCCCCTGCCCTGAACCGCCGCCCGGCGAGGCCGTGAGCGGGAGCAGGCGGAGGGAGCCGCCGGAGGGAGCCGTCCGGGGGAGCCGCTCACCCGTACGCCCTCGTGCGCTGGTGGGCGGGCCCGGGCGGTGGTGGCGTGGGAGCGGAATCGTCGTGCTCCCGGGAGGCTCCGCCATGCGTCGTCCGTACCGTGTTCTCGCCCGGGTCGTGGCCCTCGGGATGCTCGCGGGGGCGACGGCCTGCGTCGCGGACGACCCGGGGCACCCGCGCGGCTTCCCCGAGGCCGCCGTGGTCGACGACACGGCCTCCCCGTCGCCCTCCGCCCCGTCGTCGCCCCCCGCCCTCACCGACGCCCGCGCCAGGAGCGCCCTGCTCCGCCAGGACGACCTCGGCGAGGCCTGGGCCGGCACCCAGGGCGCGGCGACCTGGCGCGACGGCCTCCTCAAGGGCCGCACCGACCTCCCCGAGTGCCAGGAACTCCTCGACGCGGTGTACACCGAGGACATCCTCGGCAAGCCCAAGGGCGGCACGGCCGTCACGGGCTTCGACGACTTCGAGTACGGCGCCCAGCTGCGCTACCAGGTCGGCGCCTACGACAAGGCCGACCTCGACGCCCGCCTCGGCAAGCTCCGCCAACTCGTCGACAAGTGCGGGGAGTTCACCATCACCGGCGCCCAGGGGCGGGAGTACGGCGCCGAGGTCACCCCCGTCGAACTCCCCGACGACCTGGGCGATGCGAGGCAGGGCCTGCGGCTGGTCGTCAGCGGTGACGTCGAGGGCGAGGACAGCGCCCTCACCCTCGACCTGGCGACCGTGCGCGTAGGAGACACCGCCGCCCTCCTCACCCACGGCGGCCTCTACGGCATCGACGACACCGCCACCCGCGACGCGGCCCTGGCCGGCACGCACCGCCTCCAGAACCTCCTGAAGAAGCAACAGCAGGAGAAGAAGAAGCAGGAGGAGCAACAGCAGGAGAAGAAGACCAAGAAGCAGCAGAACCAGGAGAAACAGCCGGAGAAGGGTGAGAAGAAGACCCCGTCCGGGGCGAGTTCGACCGATGCCCGGCGGCCCGCCGCCCCTTACTCCCCCTACGCCCCCCTCACTCCCCCTCCGCCAGCATCGGCGTGACGACGCCCCGCACGTCCTCCTCCGTCACCGTGCTCTGCACGGCCCCCGCGATGCGGCCCTCGCGGTCGACGAAGAGGGTGAAGGGGAGGATCCGCGGGTTCACCAGGCCGTTCGGCAGCTTCAGGAACTGCTTGCCGCCCGGGTCGTGGAGGCTCGGGTAGGACAGTGCCAGGTCCTTCTGGAAGGCGAGCGCGCTCGCCCGGGACGCGTCGGTGCTGACGCCGAGGACCCGTACGCCCCGCGACTTCAGCTTCCGCTGCGTACGGTCGAGAGCGGGCGACTCGGCGCGGCAGGGCCCGCAGGTGGAGGCCCAGGCGTTCACGACGACGACGTGACCGCGGTGGTCGGAGAGGCGGACGGACCCGCCGTCGACGCCGGTCCCGGCGAAGTCGGGGGCGGCGGGCCGCTCGCCGACGGGAATGCTCTTGAACAGCCCGGACCCGCCCGCCTGTTGAGCCTGCTCGGCCCGTTCGGCCTGTTCCACGTCGGTCGGCAGCGGCTTCGGCGTGGCACAGCCCGTCACCACGAGCCCGGCCACCACCACGCACAGGACCGCGCGGGGATTCGTCTTCATCGCCGTACAGCTTAGGCAACTCCCTTGCGGAGGGGGCCGATTACCCTCCCCGAGGACGGCTGGGACACTGCTGTGGTCATCGGTTGACCGCCGGTGACGTACGGGGATTGCGAGGAGAGCGCATGATCACGCCTTGGCGCCGGGCGGTGGAGTACGCGGCCATGGTCACCCTTCCGTCGTGGCTGTGGGGGCTGGCCGTGCTGAACGTGGGGATGCTCGCGGTGGACGAGCCGGCCGATGACGTCGGCCCGGACGTGGTCGTCGGCGGGGGACTGCTCTTCCCGCCGATGGCGATCCTCGTGCTGACGGTGGTCCGGAAGGCGCTCCCCGCGCTGTCGCGCTGGCGCACCGCGACCATCG
The DNA here is from genome assembly GCF_040297125.1 of Streptomyces sp. NPDC001868. NCBI lineage: Bacteria > Bacillati > Actinomycetota > Actinomycetes > Kitasatosporales > Streptomycetaceae > Streptomyces > Streptomyces sp. NPDC001868. The sequence continues at coordinate 197,438 of NZ_JBEOYO010000010.1, forward strand.
ACGTCTCGGTGTACGCGGTCCTGTATCTGCTCTGCCAGGTGGCGACCGGGGTGTGGGCCGGTGACGGACCGGCCGACTCGGTGGACTGGGCCTTCGTGATGATGACCTTCGCCCTGCTCGACCTGCAGTTCCTGATGGCCCTGGGCCTGTGCGCCTGGCGCTACGACCGCCTCGTCCCGACGGCCCCCTCGGGCCGCCTCAGCGGCGGCCCCCGCCCGGTCTGACCACGGCCCCGGCCATCACCTCGGTCATCACCTCGGACACCGTGTTGTTGTCCGCCGGGGGAGGGCCGTCAGCCCGAAGCCGCGTCCACGCATTTCTCGTCCGGCGACGGCTCGATCGGTCTCACCACGTCGCTGAGGTCCACCAGGACCCCGTCGATCGCCGTGATCCGGTCGTCGACGAAGGCCTGTACGGCGGGATCGCGGCCGTAGGTGATGAGGACGCGGTAGCCGGAACCGGCGGACCGGTCCTCCCGGAACACCCAGTCGACGCCGTCGACCTCGACGCACGGATCGTCGGTCGCCGGCGGTGGTTCGAGGCCGCAGCGCAGCACCACACCGCCGTCGCCCCAGGACGCCACGCCGCTGACGGAGACGGGGTCGCGGGACTCGCCGACGATCCGCGCGGGGTAGCGGTCGGCGATCCGGGCGCACTCCGGGTCCGCGGCGCGCGCGGCCGGCCGCATGGCGAGCGCGGGGGAGGAGACCTCCTGGGCCACGAGCACTCCGGCGACCACCGCGGCACCCAGCCCCGCCCCGACCGCGATCCCCCCACGCCTCGAAGGGCGCCTCATCCCTCAACTCCCCTGTCGGTCATGACTTCCACGCTCAGGACGCCGACACCGGCCGCATCGACCGCGACGTGCCCGGCTTGACACCCCATACATACACCGAGTCCCCCTCGTGCATGATCTTCCACAGTCGTTCCGCGTCCGCGTAGCGCAGGTTCACGCAGCCGTGGGAGCCGCCTCGGAAGAGGTCGTCGAGGACGCCGTGGAAGGCCTGGCCGTCGTTGAAGAACTGGGCGAACGGCATGGGGGCGTTGTCGTACAGGTCGGAGTAGTGGTCGCGGTTCTTCCAGTAGACCGTGTGCCAGCCGGTCCGGGTCTCCTGGCCGTCCTTGCCGGTGCGCGCGGGGACCGGCGCGAAGATCACCCGCTCGCCCCGCTGCACCCACACCAGCTGCCGGTCGAGGTCGACGCATGTCACCTGGTACGTCCGCACCGGGCACTTGCCGGCCGCGTTCGGGTTGGCGCGGGCCTGGACCACCAGCATCGTGCGGTAGGTGGCGAGGCCCGCGTAGCCGTCGGCCGGCTTCACCCCCGTGCGCTGCTGGAACGCGCGGATCGCCACGCAGTCGGCGGTGGACTGCCGGCCGTCCGCGGGAAGCTTGAGATGGCGCTCCAGGTCCCACTGGTACGGGCCGGTGCGTGTGGTGCAGGCCGGCGCGGGCGCCGACGCGGCGGCGGGGACCGCCGTCCAGCCCAGCAGCGCGGACGACACCACCGCGACCGTACGTATCCGGGTCTTCCGTGTTCGTGTCCTGGTCCTTCGTCGGGTCGTCAACGCGGCCTCCGGTACTCACTCACACACACTCACTCGCCGAACCCCCTCCCAGAGATACGGCATCCGGCCCGCCCCGGAGACGTCCTGCTGGGCCGAACGGGAACCCGCCCTCACCCTCGCCCTCATACGCGGCCGGGCCGCCCACCGGTGTCGTCCGGTGGGCGGCCCGGCCCGCGTGTCGGGCGCTGGTGGTCAGGGCGTCAGCACTTCTTCCCCTTGCACGGCTCTCCCCGCACGTTGAAGAGCTTCACGAGCAGCCCGTCGCCGTACGAGGCGTTCTTCGCGGTGAGGACGTACGGCCCGGTGACCGGCTGCCTCGGCTTGAGGTAGCCCTCGGGGACGTCGGTCTCCACCAGGTGGTACGTGCCGGGCAGGAGCGAGCCGAAGGCGCAGCGGCCGGTGCGGGAGGTGGCGCAGTCGTTGACGAACCGGTCCCGCTTCGGGCCGTGCCGCTGGAGGCCGCGGACGCCGTTGGTGTCCTGCCACAGCTCGAACACCGCGCCGGCCAGCGGCCGGTTGGTCTTCCTGTCCAGTTTCACGAGCGTCAGCCGCACCGGCTTGGTGAGGCCGGCGTCGACCGTGTGGTTCACATGGCCGGGGTCGCCGACGCGGACCGTGGTCCGGCCGTAGGCGTCGACGTCGGAGTCGATCGCGCGGTTCGCGCCGGCGTTCTTCACCGTCCACTTGAGGGAGGCGCGGCTCGGACGGCCCGGCAGGACCGTGGTGTCGACGCGGCCGTGGTCGAAGGAGACCCGGTAGGTGGTGTTCGGCCGCAGACCGCCCTGGCCCGGGCCGCTGCCGACGTAGTACTCGCCGTTCGCGTCGGTGTACGTCGTGAGGTCGGGGCCGGACGACAGCGGGTCGAGCGTCACCTTCACGCCCTTGACCGGCGGTTCGGACGGATCCTGGACGCCGTTGCCGTTGACGTCGTACCAGACGCGGTTGCCGATCTGGACGGGCGCGCGGTCGCAGACCATCTCCAGGTCGGCGAGACCGTTGCCCTTGCCGAAGAGCATGGCGCGCTGCGCGGCGTCGGCGCTCCAGGTCCGTTGGACCGTGAGGTTGCCCTCCGTCCTGCCCTTGTCGGCGTTCCACCGGCGTACGCCCTGTTCCCAGGGGTGGCGGTCGAACGGGTCGTAGACCGTGCTCCACAGCTTGTTCCGGTACGGCTGGAGGACCGTGCCGCCCTGGGTGACCTGGTCCTCGTACGCGTCGGCCAGTCTGGTCGAGTCGTCGTAGAACTCGCCGTGGCCCGGACCCTCGTCGTTGTTGGGCCGGGCGCCGTACAGCGCGTCGCACCGGGCGTTGTTCTCCAGCGTGTACGTCGCACGGGACTTGCACACGCGCAGTACGTCACCGGCGGCGACGGCCCTGACCAGGGGGCTGACCCGGGGCGCGTTGAACGGGTAGGTCGCCGTGCCCTGCATGTCGGCGAAGCGGTCGCGGAAGCCCAGGACCAGGTCGCCGTTGTCGGCGATCTCGATGTTGGACAGGATCGGCTGCGGCGCGGAGACGAAGGAGAGGTTCCCGGGCTTGGGGACGCGCTGGTTCCACGCCTCCCACATGGCGCTCAGCGGCCGGCCGACGCGGGCGGGCTTGCGGCAGCGGTGCGCGTTCGCGGGCGGTCCGGTGAACCGGTACGCGCAGCCGCGCGGGTAGTTCATCGCCGTGTGGAACAGCGGCCGGAACGAGCCCTTGGTGAACTCGTACACGTGCGAGGTGACCTGGGACGGGTCGCCCCACGGCGCCTTCCAGGTGACCGTGTTCTCCGCGCCGCACACCCCGCCGACGAGCACCCGCCCGCCGCGCACCCCGATGCCGTACGGGTGCCAGTGACCGGCGCACTCCTCCGGCTTGGGGATGACGTGCGACCGGTAGGTGCCGGGGTAGACCGCGTCGCCGCTGCCGCGGATCGGCACGGCGTACAGCCGGGAGTCGTTGAGACTGACCGCGTAGAGGGTCCTGCCGTCACCGGAGACGTCGACGTCGCCGATGCCCTCCCGGCCGACCCTGCTGTAGACCGGGTTGTCGCGCAGCCAGGCGTCGGCGTCGTCGTGCTCGGTCAGCAGGCCCGGCAGGGTGACGAAGGTGCTCACCCCGGAGGCGCTGTTGCGGCGGTAGATCGTGTTGGTCGCGCCGGCGGGACCGTACGCCGCGTGCCGCTTGACCAGGGTGCCCATGTACGTGTTGCCGGTCCGGTCGTTGCCGATGCCGAACACGGCGCCCTGCTGCGTGTTGTTGGTCAGCTGCTCGACCGTGCCGCCGGGATGGGTGTCGGAGAAGTTCCCCGAGAACCGCACCAGCCCCTTGTGGGTGTCGGGGGCGTCGCCCTTCGTCAGGTTGCAGGTCACCAAGTCCGGGTTCTCCTGGCAGTAGACCCCGGGCTCCCAGAAGCCGGTCGTGTACGTCGCGCTCCGGCCCCCGGCGACGTCCACGAAGCCGACGTTGGAGCGCATGACGCGCGGGCCGCCGCCGAGGCCCGCGAGCGCGGGCTGGAGGGTGCGGGGGTCCGGGTTGTAGGCCTGGACGCGGTACTTGCCGCCGCGCAGCGGGGAGGCCGCCGGCTGGAACCAGGCGATGCCGTAGGCGTTGGTGGTCCGGCTCACCTCGGCGCCGTGGTCGTCGGTCAGGGTGACCCGCACACCCTCGCGGCCCTTCTCCAGACCGTGGTCGTACGTCCCGTCGGCGTCCACCTCGTTGACGACCCGTACGGTCACGGTGCCGTCGCCGGGTGCCCTGCCCTCCGCGATGCCCCTGGCGCCGGGAGGGGCGGGGACCGCCTCGCCGGCCAGTCCGACCACCAGCGCCGCCGAGACGGCCAGGGTCAGACCCACGCCCCCCGGTGTTCTTCGCTTCACGCCACGTCCCTCTTCTCCTGATGTCCAGCCGCGGCGACGGAGCCCGGTGCCCGAAGCCGACCCCTGCATTCATATGAAGTGCCAACCGCCACTAATCAGGCTGAACGGGGCACGGGGAGGCGCGAGGGGGGACCGATCTGCCGGAAATGTGGAGATTCGGGGGAGGCGGGGAGGGCGGGCGAGGGGGCGGGTGCCCGGCGATTTCATCCGGTCGGGCCAACGGGGGCGTCCCCGCATGGCGTACCGCGGGGACTGCCGGTAGGCCGGTCGGACCGGTCAGGCCGGTGCGCGCGGCCGTGACGTCAGGCCGACGGATCCGTCAGCGGGTCCGCCAGTGACTGTTCCGCCCAGATCACCTTGCCGTCGGGCAGGAAGCGGGTGCCCCAGCGCTGGGTGAACTGGGAGATGAGGAAGAGACCGCGGCCGCCCTCGTCGGTGGTGCGCGGGTGGCGCAGATGGGGCGCGGTGGCGCCGCCGTCGAACACCTCGCAGATCAGGGTGCGTTCGAGGACGAGCCGCAGCCGGATCGGCCCGGCGGCGTGCCGGATCGCGTTGGTCACCAGCTCGCTGACGACCAGTTCGGTGGTGAACGCCAGCTCCTCCAGCCCCCATACGCCGAGCTGCCGGGCGGTGGTCTTCCGGGCCTCGGCGACCAGCGCCGGGTCGGCCGGCAGCTCCCAGGAGGCGACCCGGTGGGCGGGCAGCCGCCGGGTGCGGGCCAGGAGGAGGGCGACGTCGTCGGTGGGGCGGGCCGGGGCGAGGGAGTCGAGGACGCGCTGGGCGTGCCGTTCGAGGGAGGGCTCGGGCCGGGCCAGGGCACGGCACAGCGCCTCGCGGGAGGCCCCGGCGAGCAGTCCGTCGGTGTGCAGGGCGATGACGGTGCCCTCGGGGAGGTCCGTCTCCAGCGCCTCGAAGGGCCGCTGGTCGACGCCGAGCGCCGGTCCCTCGGGCAGCTCGGGGAAGGTGACCGTGCCGTCGGGGGCGACCAGGGCCGGGGCGAAGGGCCCGGCGGCGGCCATCGCGCACGTCCCCGACACCGGGTCGTGGACGACGTACAGACAGCGCGCCCCGACCGTCTGCCCGCTGCCGCCGCCCGGCTCGGCCCCCTCCTGCCGCGCCGACTTGGCGACCATGTCGTCGAGGTGGGCGAGCACCTCGTCCGGCGGCAGATCGAGGTCGGCGAGGGTGCGGACGGCCGTACGGAGGCGGCCCATGGCGGCGGCGCCGTCGATGCCGTGGCCCGCGACCTCGCCGATCACGAGCGCCACGCGGGCGCCGGACAGCGGGATGACGTCGTACCAGTCGCCGCCGAGGCCGGTCAGCTCGTCGGCGGGACGGTAGCGGACGGCGACCTCGGCCGCGTCCTGCTCGGGCAGCCGGCGCGGCAGCAGACTGCGTTGGAGGACGAGCGCGGCGTCGCGTTCGCGCGTGTACCGGCGCGCGTTGTCGACGCAGACGGCGGCCCGGCGCACCAACTCCTCGGCGAGACCCAGGTCGACCGCGTCGAAGGGGTCGAGACGGTCGCGGCGGAAGAACGTCGTGATCCCGAGCGTGATGCCGCGCGCCCGCACCGGCACGATCATCGCGCTGTGCAGCCCGAGCGCCTCCACGGGCACCGCCCGGCCGCCCGGCACCGCCACGGCCCACTCCGCCGACAGCGGGTCGAGCCTCGGCTCCGACCACGACCGGCCGCCGACCAGGGCCCGCACCGGGGGCGACCCGGCGGCGTACGCGGCGAGCGCGCCGACCTCCAGGACGGCTTCCGGCACCCCGGCGTGCACGGACTGCTGGGCGACCCGCCGCAGCGGGACGGAACCGTCGCCGAGGGGGCCCGGTTCGGCGCCGCGCAGTACGGAGTCCAGCAGGTCCACGGTCACGAAGTCGGCGAGCGCCGGTACGACGACGTCCGCCAGCTCCTGCGCGGTCCGCCGTACGTCGAGGGTGCGGCCGATGTGTTCACCGGCCCGGTCCAGCAGGGCGAGACGGGTGCGGGCGCGGTGCCGCTCCGTCACGTCGATCACGGTGTAGTACACGCCGATGGGCCGCCCGTGGTCGTCCTCCAGCCGCGTGAACGACATCGCGTGCGCGGTCTCGCGGTACGGCGCCGACCGCACCCGGCCCACGTGTTCGTAGTCGAGCACGGGCACGCCCGTCTCCAGCACCCGCCGCATCTGCGCCTCGATGCGCTCGGCGTCGAGCCCCGGCTGCACCTCCGCGAGCCGCAGCCCCACCCGCTCGTGCGCCCGCCCGCCGCCGAACCGCTCCAACGCCGCGTTCGACCACACGAACCGCAGCTCCGTGTCCACTATCGCGATCCCCACGGGCGACCACGTCGTCATCCGCTCCAGCACGTTCCGGCTCATGTCCCAGCCGGGCGCCTGGGTGGCATCGGAGACGAGCGCGACCCAGTGGGCGGGGCTGAGGGGGTCGGAGGGGGTGGGGGTGTCGGGGGAGGGGGGCTGCGAGGGGGGTGGGGGCGAGGAGAAGGGCAGGCGGGCGGACGGGGACGCGGGGCGGGAAGCGGCGGGGGTGGGAGGGGGCGTGCTCTGCCGGGCCGGTGGGCTGCCGGGGGGCTGAGCGGCGGGCCAGGCGCCGCGCTCCTGGGCCGGGGCGCGCCCGGACGTGGGTGCGGACGGCCGGGGGGTGGTCCGCTCCGCTGGGGGCGCGGTCCGGGGTGGGGCGGTGTGCGGTGACGGCGTGCGGGGTGGCGACGTGTGCGGTGGCTCGGTGTGTGGCGATGGCGCGCGTGGTGGGGCGGGCTTGGGCGGGGGCGGGCCCGGGGTCCGCCGTGGTGGGCTTCCGGTGTTCCCGGCGGCCGGCCAGGTGCCCGCCTCCCGGGCGGGGGCGCGCCCGACCTCCGGGGAGGCGGGGGCCGGGGCGGACGGGGGAGCCGGAGGTGGCGCGGTGGTCCGGGGCGCGTCGGGGTAACCGGGGCGCGGGGCGGGCCAGGTGGCACGGGCCGCGGCCGAGGCCGCCGCGTCGGCGGAACCTGCAGAACCGGCGGAATCAGCCGAACCGGCGGAACCGTCCGCCGGAGCCGGAGCCGGAGCCGGAGCCGGAGCCGGAGCCGAAGTGAGTGTCGCCGTCGCCGTCGCCGTCGGCGTGGGCGTCGGCACGGTCGAGGACGCCTCCCGCGTAGGAACCACGCGGACCATCACCCTCACCCGGTGGCCGTCGCGGTGGCGGGCGGTGAGGAGGCCGGACCAGCCGCCGAGGGCGCGATGGGTTTCGGCCAGCCGGCCGATGCGTTCGCCGTCCTCGTCGACCAGGAGCGTACGGACGCTACGGCCCAGGATCTCGGCCGCCGGATACCCGAAGAGCCGCTCCGCGTCCCGGGTCCAGCTCGTCACGAACCCGTCCGCGTCGATCAGCAACGGCGCGGCGTCGGCCACGTCGAAGCGCTGACGGGAAACGGCACTGTCCCTGTCGGTCCCCACGGCGACCCTCTCTGTCGCTGAGACGCCCTCGGACCCCATTATTCACCTTGTGTGATCGCAGGTGGGCCAACTCGTGACGGCGCAAATCACACGGCCGCACGCCGTGGCGCGCGGACCGGCACACGCCACCCCTCCACCAGCCGTACGACCGCCGCGCACGCGACCCACGGGACCGGGCGGGATCGGGCGCGATCGGGACGAAGCCGCCCGCACGAACACCCCGAAGCCGCACACACGGACGCCTCCGCCCCCGCCCGCCCATGCAGCCGTACGCCGGTAATGCGCCCCCGTACGCCCCCCGAGCTCCGGCATGTCGAAGCGACCGCCCCCTCCGCGGGAGGGGTGCGGAGGGGGCGGTCGATGGCCGGATCAGGCCTATGAGGGAGGCGTGGCTGCGTGCTCGGTTCAGCAGTCGCGGAACTCCGGCGACTGGTTGAGGATCTGCGACCGCAGCGAGGTGAAACGGGCGTACGTCGCCCCGCCGCGCGCCTCCGTCGGGAAGACCGCCACCCGGTGGCAGTTCTGGAAGGCGAGCGCCACCCCGAAGTGCCGCTCCAGGCTCCCCCGGATCGCGTCGCTGGACAGCGCCCGCAGCAGCTGCCCCCGCTCCCGCTCCGAGGGCGGCGGGGTCTGGTTGTCGGCGAACTCGGCGGTACCCGCGCGCAGTTCACCGATGAGCGAGGCGATGAGGTCGTACGCGTACGGCAGCGACGTACGGACCGTTTGCACGAACTCCTCCTCCCGCACCTCGCCCTTCTCGGCATCGGCGAGCAGCTGCGGGGAGACGTCGAGCGACATGGATGTTCCTGTTCTGATCAGAAGGAGACTGTGGAGGGGGCGCCGGACTCGGCGGACCCGCTGCCGGACTCGGCGGGCCCGCCGCCCGACCCGGCGGCGGCGAGGGCCTCCGGTCCGTGGCGGAACCCCGGGTCCACCTGGGCGGCCAGGTCGTGCCCGGTGGCGTCGTTGGCCCAGGCGGCGGCGTTGCGGAGATGGAACTCGACGGCGTGGCGCTGGAAGGTGGCCCAGTCCTTCGTACGGGCGTCGACCGCGTCCTTCAGCTGCGTCAGCGCATGCAGGTTGTGCGCCTCCAACTCGCCCTGTTCCCGCCCCTGTTCCTGCGCGCGGACGTACGACGACTGCACGCAGTACGCCAACAGGTCGTCACCGACGTGCTCCTTGAGGAAGAGCAGGTCCTCCTCGCCGGTGACCTTGTTGCCGACGACGGCGATCGGGATGCCGAACTCGGCGGCGTGCTCCCGGTACTGCCGGTACACGGAGACGCTCTTCCGGGTCGGCTCGACGACCAGGAAGGTCATGTCGAACCGGGTGAAGAGCCCGGAGGCGAAGGCGTCCGCGCCGGCGGTCATGTCGACGACGACGTACTCGCCGGGCCCGTCGACGAGATGGTTGAGGTACAGCTCCACCGCGCCGAGCTTGGAGTGGTAGCAGGCCACTCCGAGGTCGCTCTCGTCGAAGGCGCCGGTGACCATGAGCGGCACGCCGTCGACGCGCTGGACGTGCCGGGTGTGGATCTCGTCGTCGCCGAGGAGCCGCAGCAGCCGTGAACCCCGGCCCGGCGGGGTCGTCTTGACCATGGCCGCGCGGGAGACGATCCGCGGGTTGGTGCCGCGGAGGTGGTCCTTGATCTCGCCGGTCCGCGCGCTCAGCGGTGGCGCGCCGAAGGTGTCGCCCGCGTCCTCGTCGAGGCCGAGGGCGTGCGCGAGGTGCTGGTTGATGTCACCGTCGATCGCCACGAGCGGCGCGCCCGACCGGGCGAGGTGCCGGGCGAAGAGCGCGGAGAGCGTCGTCTTGCCGCTGCCGCCCTTGCCTACGAAGGCCACGCGCATGGACCGTCACCCCGCTCGCTCTCGGCGGCACCCTTGACGCCGATAATGAAAATGGATGTCATGAACGTAGAGTCGGGAGCGACGGTCGGCTTGTCAAATCCGCCCCCGATCAACTCCCTTGTGCAAGTAAGCGAGTTGGTGAACCTTTTGCGGTGGGCCCCGGTCCTTGGGTCCCGCATGGGGACCTCATGGTGTCTCGATGGTTTCCCGATGGTGTCCCGATGGTTTCCCGGAGGAACTGATTCCCCTTGTGTCCCATATGTGCCCACGCGCAGTGCGGACGTGCCTGACGAACCGTCGAAGTCCCTGCCCCGGTCGGCGTTTGCCGAGGTTGACAGCCCCTACCCCTTGGTAAACGATGTGCACACCCTGTGGCTCAAGTGACCCCTGAGCCCGGTGTTTTCTTCGACCACTCACACCCCCGGCGCGGCCTCCGACAGCTTCGTGCTGCCGTGCTGCCGCCGCGCCCAGGGCCTCGTACGTTCCGACGTTCTGACTTTCCGAGTTCGAGAATGGGATCTGCATGTCCATAGCGAGACGTGTCATCGTGAGCCGCCTGGTGGGGACGGGCATCGCCGCTCTTGCGCTGAGCGCGGCGGTCTCGGCTCCGGCCTTCGCCACCGGCACACCCGGCGGCGACGGCTGGGGCAAGAAGAGCTACGCCCCCGGCCAGGGTGCGGGCACGGCCACCGAGACCGACCGCTGCGAGTTCTCGCTGGACGGCGTGACGTTCGCCGACTGGGTCAAGCTCGACGACCAGAACCTCAAGCCCACCGAGGACGGCAAGGTCCACATCAAGGTCCGCGCCGCCTCCGACGCCACGACCTGCACGGTCTCCCTCGCGTCCTACCTCGCCCACGGCCCGACCTTCGCCACCTCCGGCGAGCAGGTCTTCGTCGACTTCGACACGGTGACGGTCAAGCAGGGCGGGACGGACTCCCTGGACATCGCGGTCCCCGACGCGGGCTGCTACGGCCAGGTCGACCTCTACCGGGGGAAGGTGAAGTTCGACGGCAAGCTCGACGCGAAGGACGGCTTCGAGCACGGCGACGTCCCCAAGGGCCCCGACCGCCCCGTCATCAAGGACAAGCTGATCGCGGCCTGGAACGGCGGCACGAAGGACTGCACGACGGAGCAGCCCCCGGCCGAGGAGAACCCGCCGGCGGAGGAGCAGCCCCCGTCCGACGAGCAGCCGCCGACCGAGGAGACCCCGCCGGCCGGCGAGCAGCCCCCGGCCGACGAGAACCCGCCCGCGGACGAGCAGCCCCCGGCCGGCGACACCCCCAAGACCGAGTCCTCGCCCTCCCCGTCCCCCTCCGACTCCACCCCGGCCGCCCCCACCCCCAACGGCGGCGAGCCCGGCGACCTCGCCGAGACGGGCGGCGGCAACGCCATCCCGATCGCGCTCGGCGCGGCGGGCCTCGTCGCCGCGGGCGGCGTCATCTTCGCGGTCACCCGTCGCAAGAGCACGAACCGCACGGCTTCGTGACGGAACGCCAGACGGCATGAACATCTGCGGCGCCCGGCCTCATCCGAGGCCGGGCGCCGCGTCGGTGTGCCCCTGGTGACGACTCGGCGCACGTCGACGTAGTCCCCGCTGGCCTTGCCCGCGGAGGTGGCGCTGCTGCCGCCGAAGGCCCAGCGCCAGTAACCGTCGGCGGTGGCTACGGCATCGGCTACGCACTCGCCCTCGGCTCCCAGCTACCGGACCGCGCCCGGCTACCGGACCACGCCCGGCTACAACGCCGCCCCGCGAAAGCGGGCCAGGAGAGCCTGGGCCCGCTCGGCGCCCGCGTCGAAGAACTGCGTGGACAGCGTCGGCGGCACAGCGGCCCCGTGCATCCGCACCTCGTCGCAGGAGAAGCAGAACGCCGCCTCGAACAAGGCCAGGTCGAGGTCGTCTCCGTACGCTCGAATCCCCCACCCGGGCGAGAACCCACAACGATGCCGCACACTCCCGGGCAGGCTCTCGACCAGGTCCAGGACCTCGCCGACCTCGTCCCCGGCCCAGTGACCGACCACTTCGCCGGGGTACGGGCCACCCCTCCTGCCCGGAAGCCCGGAGATCCTCACGACCTCGATCAGCGCGGTGACGGCGACGGCGGGTGCGGGGAGCTGCATGCACGCAGTCTGCCTGCCGGGCCGACGGGGCGCCTACGGCGTGGCAGGTCACCCAACTCGGTGGCGGGAGGCCGCTCCACCACCTCAAGGCAGCGGCGGGCTCTGCCCTGTGCGCTGAGGACCGGCAGCGGTCAGTCGAGCCGCCGCCCCAGCCTCTGCCCCCGACTCTCGGCCACCCGAAGCGCGTCGCCGAGTGCCCCACTCAACCGCTCGGCGAGAAACCGGAGTTCACCACCCGAAGCGTCGCCCGCCAACATCCCGGCCGCATGAGCAAGCAACTCCCCCCCATCCCCAGCTGATCGACCTCCGTGGCATCGGCCAGCCGAGACACCGTCCCGCCATCCCCATCGGTGACCAGATAGCAAGCCTTGCCCTCGCCACCGACCCAGGGCAACAGCCTCACCTCACCCGCCTCCATCCCCATCAGGCGACCTCCATCCCATGAATCCAGCACGGCCCGGGCATGTCCAACCCCATCACCGCCATGGCCAACTCCCGCCGCCGCAGCCGTTGCTCGTGGGCGGCGAGGTAGGGGCGTACGGCGATGGTGGAGGCGCCGTCGAAATGCTCGTCGAGCCCGTACGGGGATCGATGTGCGGGGAGGGGAGTCGGAGGTGTCTCCGCCCAGCTGGCGGGCGGCGGCACGACGACGAGACGGTCCCCAGCCCGCCGCCTACCCGTCCCGGGATTGAACAGAAGCCGCAGCCGCATGGCGATACGGCCGATAAAGTCGTGCACTGTCAGCGCTCCTTGGGCAGCGTCGGCCACGCCCCGGGAGGTCTCGACCACCTCGCCGGGGCTCTCTTCTTCTCCGAACTGAAGGTACGCAGGGACATAGCCCTCTGTATACAAGTGCAGAGGGATCCACTCGAATGGGTAGGGTGGTGACTGTCTACGTTGGACATGTGAGCGATACAGAGGAGCCGGAGCAGAAGCCCCTGGACCCCATGAGCGCGCGACCGCTCTACGTCCAGCTGGCCGACATCGTCGAGCGCAAGATCGCCTCAGGCGAGCTGGCCCCCGACAGGCCGATCCCCTCAGAGAACCACCTCGCCGACGCATACGGCGTCGCCCGACTCACCGTCCGCCGGGCCACCCAGGAACTCCGCGAGCGCGGGCTCGTGGTGACCGTGCGTGGAAAGGGATCCTTCGTCGTCGAACAGCCGCCCACGCGGACGTCTGCCGAAGGCGACGCCCTACCCGGTGAGTGAGCGTCCGCGCGCCGGGCGAAAAGTTGGCGGTGAAGATCGATGCCGACAACCGCGCCGGCGGCTGCCAGCGTCGCGGTCCGGCACCTGTGCGGGCCTGAACAGGCCCTGGTCGGTAGAGCTCGGAAAGCGCCGGGCGGGGATCCGGGATTGAGTAATTCGCGGTCGTCACACGTACCCACATGCGGAGCGCATTCGGTACGAGAACCCACGAAGCCCCCGGTACGAGAACGCGAACGGAGATCAGGCCATGGTGAGGAAGCTGTCGCGTGGTGTCGCGTTGGCTGCGAGCCTGGCTGTCCTGCCCTTGACGGCGGCGTGCAGCGGTGGTGACGGCAAGGCCTCGGGCAAGGCGAGTGACGAGTCCAGCCCTGTCTCCGCGGTGGTCGCGCCGGCCAGGGTCGAGGTGATCGCCGAGCTCACCGGGTGCGAGGTGAAGATCCGGACCGAGGCGGAGGAGTTGCGGGAGGGTGTGTGTCAGACCTCTGTGGGGGACTACCTCGTCACCACCTTCCCCAAGGACGAACTGAAGGAAGTCTGGCTGGAGTCCGCCTCCATGTACGGCGGCAAGTACCTGGTCGGGCCGCGTTGGGCCATCTCCGCCAAACCTGACGTGCTCAAGCAGCTGAAGACCAAGGTGGGTGGCACGATCCGGGATCTGAGTCAGCCGAGTCAGCCGAGTGCCTCGTAGTCGCTGAGGGCGTACGCCTCCTCGTCGTCGATCGCGTTCTCCTTCCAGTCGATAAAGATGCTGGTCGGGCGGCCGTCTTTCGCGTGCTCGACGTGTACGACGTCCGCGCGCTCTTCCCGTGCCGCCTCCGTCTGCGCCAACAGCTCCGCGATGGTGGGCACTTCGGTCCGCTTCCGCTCCACCACCCGGCGTCCGCTCCCATCGACCCCGGCGGCCTTCACGACCTTCCCGTCCCGGACCGTCACCTCGAACGTCCCGATCAGCGGCCGGTCACCCCCGCTCGACTGCAGCTTGTAGGTGTATGCCGAGGGCTCCTGCCAGTCGGTCGCTGTCGCCGTCGTCGACTCCTCCCCGCATGCGGAGAGCGCCCACAGCGACGTCCCGGTCATCACGGCGGCGGATACAGCGCGGCGTCGTACTCGTCCGGCAGCGGTCGTCGTCGGCATGGTGGCCCCCTTCGTGGACGGTCACCACTGAGACGCCGCGCGGGCCGACAATGCTCGGCGGGGCTTCCGGCCGACACACAGTCCAGGCGCGGCGGCGGCCGGAAGGCTCGGTTCGAGGGCGGGCAACCGGCAGGATGGGCTCATGACGAAGCTCTCCGTACAGTCGGTCCGGCGTGGCTCCTCCTCCGGTTCGGTGCTGTCGCTGTGGTCGCAGGACTCCGTGTTGTCGATCGGGTCGGTCGGCTCGGTGCTGTCCGTGGGGTCCGTCGGGTCGGCCCTGTCGGTCGGGTCGATCGGGAGTGCCCTGTCGGTCGGCTCGATCGGGTCGTCCCTGTCGCTGATCTCGACCGGCTCGTGGCTGAGTACGGGGTCGTTGTTCTCCGCGCAGTCGCGGTGGTCGGTGCTGTCGTGGCGTTCCCGCGGTGGCTTCATGGCCGTGGGAGCGGTGGGGGTGGCGGCCGGGGGTGCCCTGTTGGCAGCCCGGCAGCTACACAAGGCCTAGAACCTGGCTGGTGTTCGAGGCGGAGGCTGACGGCTCGGTTGCGGCCCCGTACAAACGCATGAGCCCCGCTTCGCATCAAGCGAAGCGGGGCTCATGTCACTGGAGCGCCGGGCAGGCCTTGCACCTGCATTTCCCCGCAGGAAGCGGGGCGTCTTTCCTTGGACCACCAACGCATTGAGTGCTACCGGGAGTTCGTGTTCCGGTGAGCGGCTCGTGATCAACTATAGCTGATCTGCGCGGGTGTTGCATCCAGCCTCAGTCCAAGTGGGCCTGGGGGGTGTACTCGACGCGGAGGTACTTGGCGGTTCGTTCGCCGTAGGCCTTGCGGAGGATGGGCTCGGCGGTGCTCGGGTCGTCGACGCCGATGTGGATGTGGCCCGTGCCGTCGAGGCCGACCTCGCGCATGTTGAAGGTGCCGTCCCAGCGGGTCATGTCCTCGCTGACGCGGTCGGCGAGGGCGGTGAGGTCCTTCTCGTTGATGTCGCGGTCGTGGAGGCGTACGGTCACGCCCTTCTCGGCGGAGTCGCAGACCGCCTTGTCGAAGGGGGCGGAGGGGATGCGGTAGATGTCGACCGAGGACGCCTCCTCGTCGAGGACCAGGCCCGTGAAGACGTCGGAGTGGCGGCCGGTCGACAGTCCGTCCACGTACACGACGGTCCGCTCCAGTGGGGTGTCATCGGGGTAGCCCTGTCCGGCCAGGCTGCCCTTCGGCTGGGTGCCGTGGCAGGTGGTCGGCGAGGTCGGCGAGGTCGACGAGGTGGGGACGTCTCCTTTGCCCCCGTCGTCTCCTGTGCCCCCGACCCCGACCCCGCCTGCGCCTACTGTCTGGGCGCCTGCCGTCGAGCCCTGGAGGCCGCCCAGTGCCAGTACGGCGGCCACCACGGCGGCCGATGCCGTACCTGCCCTGCTTCGCGTACGAGTGCTCATCTGCGCCTCCGGTCGTTCCGTCCGGTCCGTCGCGCGGTCGTGGGCGAGAGCGGACCGCGATCGGTACTGAGACGTGGGAGAGCGCCGAAGCGTTCGCCGGCCGCGTGAGCGGGGCGGCTCACGGACGTCGCGGCTGTCACAAACGAGGTCCTCGTCCTGTCGTCCTTGCGGACAGTCTCTGTTGGAGAAGCAGGAGAAGCAGGAGAACGACATGAGCGCTCAGCACGCACACCTGCCCCCGGGCATCGAGGTGATCACGACCATGCCGGAGGCGGCGGCCCTGATCCCGGACGGCTCCGAGGCCAGGAGCGTACGGGTCACCCTGCCGCCCGGTGACCCCGGTGCGCCGCCGCATCGGCACCCCGGGCCGCTGTTCGGCTATGTGACCGAGGGCGAGGTTCTCTTCGAGCTGGAGGGGCAGCTGCCGCGGGTGCTCAAGGCCGGGGACGCCGTGTTCGAGCCCGGGGGCGACGTGATCCATTACCAGGGCGCCAACAACCTCGCGGACGCGCAGTCGCAGCTGGTGGTGACCATGTTCGCGCCGCCCGGGACCCCGCTGCTGACCGTGGTCGGCGCGGAGGAGCTGGCCGAGCGGCGACACCTGCGGGCCGTTCAGCCGTCGTAACACGTACGTCGGCCGGGGCCCCGTAGGAACGGGGCCCCGGCCGACGCGTGCGACCGACTACTGCCTCAGTACCCGACCCGGAACGTGGCGTCCGCCCGTTCCGTCGCCGTCGAGATCGGGTCGATCCGCAGCGCGTAGCCGCTGTGGCGGATGTAGCGGGACGAGTTGTTGTACGAGCGGAAGGAGGACCAGGTGGAGTCCGCGAGGCCCGCCGTGCGTACGAAGGTGGCGTCGGCGGCGAAGGTCGACGTGCCGTCGTTCTCGTCCAGGCGGAGGTTGTAGCTGTAGTGGCGGAGGTAGCGGGACGGGTAGTTCACCGACTGGAAGGACACCGCGGAGGAGTCCGCCAGGCCCGGGACCAGCTTCCACTGGGAGTCGGGGAACGGGTCGAAGGGGTACTCGTCTATCCGGCCCGCGAAACCGCTGTGGCGGACGTAGCGGGACGGGTAGTTGTACGACTTGAGGCGGTTCCACGTCGGCGCGCCCCACTTGGTCAGCAGGTTGCCGTACTCGGTGGACGTGATCGGGTGGATGCCGCAGTGCTTGGAGTTGAGCGGCTGGGTGTAGAGCTTCTGGTCGAGGGCCGTCCAGGTGCCGGAGGCGAGGTCGCTGGACTGCCAGACGTAGAAGACACCGTTGGGGGTGTAGGTGTCTCCCCAGAGGTACCAGTTGGAGGAGGACAGGGACTTCACCACCGTCGGGGCCTCCGTGCCGCCGTGGGAGGCCGCCGTGCTGAACGGGGTGAAGCTGCCGGGGTTCAGGGTCGTCGAGCGGGCGCCCACCAGGGTCTGGTTGACCTTGTAGTAGAGGTAGTTGACGCCGTTCACGCCGACCGTGAGGTTGCCGTCGATGATGTCGTAGCCGGGGTCGAAGAAGACCTGGGGGTTCGACGTCGTCACGAAGTCGGTGGTGTAGCTGACCATGATGACGTTGTGGCCGCTGCTGTTCACCGAGGAGTAGAGGATGCCGTACTGGCCGCGTGCGGCGTCCCAGTAGGCCTCCGGCGCCCAGCTGTGGGTGGTGGTCATGTCGTGCAGCTTCAGCAGGCGGTAGCCGGTGAAGGTGCGCAGGTCGGTGGAGTCCCAGACGTGGATGTAGACGCTGTTGCGGGTCCAGTCCGTGCCCGAGAGATCCGTCGCCAGGACCACGAACGAGCCGTTCTGCTTGCGCATGACGAAGGGGTCGCGCAGGCCGCCGGCGCCGAGGGTCGGGGTGACCACGGGGGCGTTCTGGTTCAGCGGGGTCCAGTTGAGGCCGTCCTGGCTGACCGCCAGGTGGAGACCGTAGTTGGCCTCCAGCATGGTGTTCGACTCGGTGAAGTAGACCATCGCGTACGCCGAGTCGGCGGCGTGGGCGGTGCCGGCGCCGAGGGTCAGCGCGCCGGTCGCGGCAAGGGGGACGGTGGCCGCCATGCCGAGGAAGGTACGGCGGGAGGGCCCGCCCGCGTCCGGAGTGGTTCCGTCGACAGGGGTCACGTCTGGCTCCACTTCTGGTTGTTCTGGCCGTTGCAGGCCCACAGGACGAGCTTCGTGCCGTTGGCGGTGGCGGCGTTGTAGGCGTCCAGGCAGAGACCGGAGTTGACGTTGACGATCGTGCCGTCGGTGTTCACGTTCCACTGCTGGTTGGTGCCGCCGTGGCAGTCCCAGATGACGACACGGGTGCCGTTGGAGGTGCCGCGGTCCCAGGCGTCCAGGCACTTGTTGCCGTACACGACGAGTTCCTTGCGGGAGGTGTACGTCCAGGCCTGGTTCTGGCCGCCGGAGCAGTCCCACAGCTGGGCGTCGGTGCCGTTGGTGATGGTGTTGTCGTTGATGTCCGCGCAGCGGCCGGAGCCCGTGCCGGTGATCAGCGTGCCGTTGGTGCCCGGCAGCGGTCGTACGACGATGCCTTCGAGGGTCGGGGAGCCGGAGAACGCGATCGTGTTGGTGTTGCCCTTCGACAGGGCCATGGCGACGGAGATGTTGCCGGGGGACGAGCCGGTCGGCGGGAAGGAGACCTTCGTCGGGGTCTGGCCGTTGACGGTGAGCGTTCCGACGCGGGCCGTCGAGGTGTTGTTGGTGTAGGAGACGTCGACCGTCTTCAGGCCCGTGCTGCCGGCGACGACGCCGGAGAAGCTCGACGTGCCGTTGTAGGTGCTCGCCGACTGCTCGGTGCCGCCCTTGACCGTGAGCATGAGCGAGGTGCCCGCCGGGACGCTGGTGGTGTAACTGGTGCCGGCCGTCGCGACGTTCGTACGCGCCCACAGGTCACGGACGGTCGCGGAGGCGTTCGTCAGACCGAGGTCGGACCAGCGGACGGTCATGTTCTGCGCGGTGTTGGTGCGGTTGAGCAGGACGACCGCGCGGTTGCCGGTGCCGGAGAGGACCTTGCCGTAGACCTGGAGGCCGGTGGTGTCCTCGGCGACCTTGACGCCCTGGAGGCCGCGGGGGTCCTGGTCGACGGCGATGACCTCGGTGTTCTTGAGGATGTTCGCCGTGTCGGTGGTCATGGTGGAGAGGTCGTTGCCGGCGAGCAGCGGGGCGCCGGAGATCGCCCACAGGTTCATGTGGGTGCGGTCCTGGGCGGCGGTGAGGCCCATGCCGACCATCAGCATGTCGGGGTCGTTGTAGTAGCCGGTGTGCTGGGCCACGGGGTGCACGTTCCGGTCGAAGGCCGTCAGCACGTTGCCGTACGTGAAGTTCTGGCCGTGGTAGAAGATGTCCGTGTTCGTCCGCCACATCGGGCCCATGCCCGGGGCCCAGTTCCACGGGTTGGAGTAGCCCCAGTTGCACAGCGACAGGGCGAGCGGGCGGCCGGTGGTGGCGGATGCCTGGGCCACGGCGTCGCTGACCGCCTGGTAGGTCGTCCTGGGGTCGAGGCCCTCGGCGTCGCCGCCGCACCAGTCGACCTTCACGAAGTCGAAGCCCCAGCGGGAGAACTGGGTCATGTCCTGGACGTAGTGGCCCTCGCTGCCACTGCCGGGCGCGGCCGGGCGGCCGGTGGGGAAGTAGTAGCCGCAGCCGTCCTTGCCGGCGTCGGTGTAGATGCCCGCCTTCAGGCCCTTGCTGTGGATGTAGTCGGCGATGGCCTTCATGCCGCCGGGCCACTCGGCCTCGTCGATCGTGATGTTGCCCGCGCTGTCGCGGGTGCCCTGCCACCAGCCCTCGTCGATGTTGATGTACTCGTAGCCGGCTTCGGGCAGCCCGGCCGCGACGAACGCGTCGACCTGCTTCTTGATGACGTTGTAGTCGACCTTCGCGGCGAAGGCGTTCCAGGAGGCCCAGCCCATCGGGGCTTCGGGGACGGGGATCTGACGGTCGGTCACCGCCACCGGGGCGGCGTCGATGCGCGCCTCCGGAGCGGTCGTCGGCGCCGTCGTGGCCGTCGTCGGCTGGGCGAAGAGCAGAGCGGCGGTCGCGGCGGTCGCCAGGGTGACGGCGCGGATCGCGGCGGATCTCAAACGTCCTTTGAGACCAAGGGAGTTGGCACGCGGAGGGGGGGTCATGCGGCTCCTTCGATGGATACCCGAAGGTCGATATCTCGAACGGGGATCGGGTCACCGAACGTATCGGCTGGCCGAAAGTAGAGCCGGGAGAGAGGGAAGTCAACGGCTGTGACAGAGGCGGTTTTTGAACCGGTCACAAAGTGGTGAGGCGGAGCCCGGAAGGTACGGCGGTGCGGCTATTCCGTCGCCCGCTCGCGCCCCCAAGCGGCCAGTGGCTGAAGTGCGTCGTTGAGGCGCGTCCCGTCCTCGGTGAGCGAGTACTCGACGCGGGGCGGCACCTCGTCGTAGGAGACACGGCGTACGACGCCGTCCGCCTCCATCTCGCGCAGATGAGAGGCCAGCACCTTCTCGCTGACCCCGGGCAGCAGCCGGCGCAGCTCACCGAAGCGGCGGCTGGGCCGCTCGTGGAGCGCCCAGAGGATCAGCACCTTCCACTTGCCGCCGATCACCTCCATCGCGGTGTCGATCCCGCAGACGTGGCCGTCCGGTGCGCCCGGCCGGTTCAGTGTCGTCATGCCCGCACCCCCCTGGCGTGCTCGCTCACCTCAGAGTAACCACCCACTCCGAAGTACGTACTTGATCACTTCCGGGCCGGAGACCAGCCTGATCGGCATGACACGGAACCCTGTTGAGAAGAGCGCCACCCCTGTTGAGAAGGCCACCCTTGCCAAGAAGACCCCCGTCACCTTGCTGGGCCTCGGTGCGATGGGCACCGCGCTGGCCCGCGCGTGGCTCGCCGCCGGCCATCCGCTCACCGTCTGGAACCGCACCCCGGCCCGGGCCGCGGCGCTCGCCGCCGAGGGTGCGACGGTCGCGGACAGTGCCGCCGAGGCGGTGGCGGCGAACACCCTGGTCGTCGTCTGCCTGCTGGACGCCGCCTCCGTCGACGAGGCGCTCGCCGGCGCCGACCTGGCCGGCCGGGACCTGGTCGACCTGACCACCGGCACCCCGGCCCAGGCCCGCGCCCGAGCCGAGTGGGCCCGTGAGCGGGGCGCCCGCCACCTGGACGGCGGCATCATGGCCGTCCCGTCGATGATCGGCGTCCCGGAGGCCGGCGGCTACGTCTTCTACAGCGGCTCGCGCGAACTGTTCGAGCGGCACCGGGAGACCCTCGGCGTCCCGGTCGGCACCACCTACGTCGGCGAGGACCCGGGCTTCGCGGCCCTGCACGACGTGGCCCTGCTCAGCGCCATGTACGGGATGTTCGCCGGGGCCGCGCACGCCTTCGCCCTGATCCGCAAGGAGGACATCGACCCCGCGTCCCTCGCCCCGCTCCTCGCCGACTGGCTCGTCGCGATGGCCCCGTCGGTCCACCTCACCGCCGACCAGCTGCGGAACGGCGACGACACCGAGGGAGCCGACTCCTCCCTCGCCATGCAGGTCGCCGGCATCCCCACCTTCCTGACCACCGCCGAACAACAGGGCGTCAGCCCCGAACTGCTCAGCCCCTACTTCACGTTGATGCGCCGCAGCTTGGCGGAGAGCGGCGGCGGGGAAGGCGGGACGGGGATGATCGACCTGCTGGTGCGCTGACCGGGAGAGGTCACAGCTCGTCGGCGACCTTGGTCAGGAAAGCGGCGTTGGCCGCGCTGTCGTGGCCGAGAACGACCTGCCGGTGCGGGAGGACGGCGAGACGTTCGGCGACGGCGGCCCGCGCCACGTCGCCTCCTGCGGGGTCGAGGCCTCGGGCCAGGCCGAAGGCATCCGGGTAGCGGTCTTCGGTGGAGCCGCTCATGAAGTCCGGCTCACCGAGTGTGCGGTCACCGTCGGTCAGAGCCGGGGCGGCGGCGGGGTCGATGCGGGGGAACAGCAGGGCGGCGACGCGGCCGCCGGTCGCCAGTTCCATGCCGAACCAGTCGGGGAACTGATCGGGGAAGACCTGCACCTTCCGTTCCCTCCGGCCGTCCGGCTCCCAAAGGGGTTCGCGTCGTCCGGCCAGGAGGGCGGCGGTCACTTCGGGGTGTTGGGTGGGGTGGAGGCGCTCTCCGGCACGCAGCCGTTCCCGTACGACGTCGTACAGCCCGAGCGCGTCCAGCAGCCCGAGCCCGACGGCGGCCGCCGCAGGCCACGGCAGGACGCGCACGTCGGCGCCGACGGACTTGACGAACACCCGGTCATTGGCGAGGAGTCGGTGACCGTGGGCGGCCAATAGCAGAGCCGCGGTGGTCTTCCCCGCCCCCTTGGAACCGAAGGAGAGCAGGACCTGCCCGTCGTGGGCGACGGCGGACGCGTGCAACAGCGTCCACCCGTCGCGCAGCAGCGCGGCCCGGATCATCTCCCGCGCGAGTCGGGCGGCTGCCAGCGCGACGGGTTCGGGGGCCTCGCCGTGGACGACCAGGCGCCCCGCGCATGGTTCGGAGCGGTATGCCAGGTGCTCAGCGGGCGAGACGGCGGTGATCGTGCCCGTGTCGTCGCGGGCGAGGAGCAACCGGGCTCTGGCGTAGGTGGCCTCGTCATGAGGAACTGTGGTTACTCGCCGCGCCAGATCGTCGTACGCCTGCGCGTCGACGTTCGCGGTGACCAGAGGCCCGGCACAGATGTCTTCGACGCGCACCGGCGCCGCGTTCCACCAAGGGCCGAAGTACCGGAGGGCCCAGGAGGTGACGAAGGCGGATGTGGTGCTCAGAACGGTCACACTCGCGTCCCCGGCACGGAGCCGGGTTGCCGTGGGGGTGCTCACGTTGTCTCCCAGATGAGGTGGTGGGCTCAGGACGGCCGTAACGCCTGATAGGCGCGACATAGCTTGGTGGTGGTCGCGGCCAGTTGCTCCGCCTCGTCCGCGTCGAGATCAGGCATGCACGCCAGGGGTTCGCCGCCGGTGAATCGCCACGGAATGCCCAGCCAGTCTGCCCGTCCGTCGTCGGTCGGCCCGCTGAGTTCCTCGATGCCGTCGGCCAACCCGAGCGTCTTGCGCAGGGCGGACAACACGGCACCGGCGGGCCCGGAGCGGGTCCGGCCGATGCCGTCGGCGATCCGTGCCCGCCCGGAGCGTAGTTCGGTACGTACCTCCGCAAGGGGTACGGCGATATGTCGGCCGTTGACGGTGGTCGACGAGGAACACACCACGGCACCGTCGCCGTGCTCGCCGATCACGTGGCCCCGCACGGCAGCGGCGGGGACGTTCAGCAGCCTGGCCAGGGTGAGCCGATAGCGGGCCGAGTCGAGGTTCGAACCGATGCCGTAGACCCGTCGGCAGCCGGAGGCCTCGGCGAACTCCCTGGTCATGAGGTCGGCGGCCAGCGCGGATGCCTGATCGAGGGCGCGGGAGGCGATCATCAGGCGCCGGGTCATGCCGGAGGCCACCAGCGTGGTGGCCAGGAGCTGGCCCACGGCTCCTGCGCCCGAGCCTGCGCCGCAGGGCCACGGGGCACGTCAGCGGCGGGGCGTCGGGCGTCGAGGCGGTGCCGTCCGCGCGTACGCGCTACACGTGGCCCACGATGTGGGCCGTGCCGGGCGATACCAGACGGGCTGTCGGCAGTCCGGAGCGCCCGGAGGCGGGGGCTGGCCGTCGAGGGCTCGGCAGAGGGCGGCGCCGGGGTGGGAGTCCGGCCGTCGCCCTCAGGTCCGACAACAACCCGAGCACGAACGCCCGTGCCCGGCGCCGTGGTTCCACCCGCGCGAACCGCCCCGCAATACGGCCCATCAGGACCTCGAACGCTTCCTGCCAGTGGGCAGAATCCAAGCTGTGGCCTGCGGCCACCGACTGATCTTCTGTCTTCACACACCGATGATCACCGGTGGCCCCATTGTCACTGGCCCGCACCGGGGCTCGATGGTTCGACGCCCGGCTACCTGCGACCACGTCCTGCCACCGAACCTGGACGGCCGAGCTGTGTCGTTCGCGGACCGGGGAATCCGGTGCATGGCATGGCGCCCGAACCCAACCGCCACGGGGAACGCTTGACCACATCGATCGCGGGTCAGGGCGTAGGAAATCCGTGGACCCGCCCGCGGTAGATCACTTAGTGTGTGGCTCCACGCCCTGAGATGGATGGAAGGAGGCGAGTGCCGTGCGGTTCACACCTTTCCAGCGCTCCCTCTTTCCGCTGTCCCGGCGTGGTTCGTGAGTTCTGACCGGGAGCGCTCCAAGCAGCCTGTATCCCGGAGGAATCCATGACCGATCCGGTCATCCGCGCGCTCTCCGCGAGCGACGCTCAGCTCTTCGACGCACTCCCCGACCCGCTGGGCGCCCGTGAAGGCCATCGCCGTACCCAGTTCCGTCCCGACTGGAAGCGCGTCGCCCTGCGCGACGGCGAGGTCGTCGCACGCGGAGCGTGGTGGGGCGGCCCCGACGACTCGGAACCCGTCAACATCAACTGGTTCGACGTGGCCGAGGGCGAGGAGGAGGCCGGGGCCGAACTCCTGCGCTCCGCTCCCTGGCAGGTCGAACTCGAGATCAACCTGCCCGGCGGCTGGCGGGAAAAGACCGACCTGCGCGCCGCCGCCGAGGCGCGCTTCGCCGCCGCACGAGCCGCAGGGTACGAACTCCTGGTGGAACGCTTCCTGTACCGCTGGACCCCGGAGCGAGGTCTGCCCGAGCGGCCCGGACGCCTGCGCTTCAGCGCCGAACCCGACGACACCGTGTTCTTCGACGCGTTGCGCCGCATCCACTCCGTCACCCTGGACGCCCACGCGCTCAGGGCCGTCGAAGAGGGCGGCCTCGACCAGGCCGCCCAGGAGGAACTCGACTTCTTCCACTGGTGCCCCTCCCCACGGGAGTGGTGGCAGATCGCGCACACGCCGGAGGGCGACCTGGCCGGCATCCACATCCCCGCCCACAACCCCTCCGGCCCGACCATCGGCTTCATCGGAGTCGTCCCGGAACAGCGCGGTCGCGGCTACGCCTACGACCTCCTCGCGGAGTGCACCCACCTCCTCGTCGAGCAGGGCGCGGAGTTCGTCAGCGGAGCGACGGACCAGGGCAACTTCCCCATGGCCGCGAACTTTGCCAAGGCTGGCTTCCCCGTCGTCAGTGAACGCATCAACTTCCACCCGGCGGGCCAAGCGGCCTAGCGAGGAGTAGCACGCGCTGAGGGGTCCGGTCAGAGGGCAGGTCCGGACCCCGAAGCTCGTCGGAGCTCCCGCGCCATGAGCGCCTGCGACGAGCGGTGCACCCAGTTCGTCCGTCGTGGACCATCCGTGGACTCGTCCCGCCTGATGTGCCATGCGCAGGACCATGACCTGCCGCGTTGCCCAGTTCCCAAGCGGCCTCCGGAGCCCGTGTGCGAGACGATGGTCGTTCCGTGGGCAAGCCGTGCGCTTACTCGAAAGGTGGAGCAACTGCCACCAGCATGCCGCTGATCGATCCCGCATCGGCGACGGCTTTCGTGGGGTCGACGCTGTTTTCCTCTGCGACCGTCGTCGCCCAGCAATCCCCCCAGGTCGCCGCCCAGTCGCCGGCCAGGTCGCTGTCAGGGGCGAGATCCTCGGGCTTGCCCGTGATGCCGTAGGCGTCGAGGAGTCGTCGCTCGACTCCGAACGGCTCACCCAGGGCGAGCTCCGGGTACTCACTGATCCAACGTCTGAGGATCCGTCCGCGTTCGGCGATCAGCCACGCCTCCCCGTCGTTCTGCTCGCTGTGGAAGAAGAGCTGGGCTTTGCCGAAGTGCGCGCTCAATTTTCGGCAGAGGTCAGTGACGTGCACTGTCTGCTGCGGATAGGACAGGCCGAAGTACGGTCCGACGACCAGGGTCCACCCCTGCATGGGCGGGGTAACGACGACTGTGGAGAACGGCTCCTCCTCGTCGTGTGCCACCTCGTCGATGAGTTCCACGCCATCGGCCCAGGTGGTCTCCCGCGCGTCCATCAAGCCAAGGGTCTTCACCAACTCCGCTTGATCCACGGTCGCGACCGCGAGCCATGAGAGCCAGCAGGCGCGTATGAGTGGTGTGGAATCAGACGTCCCCATGACCCGCATCGTAGGGGCGTACGAGCGGGATTCGCGCAGCAGACCAGATGTCGGCGAGGCACCGGCCGGACGTGCCAGACGCGTGCCAGATCTCGCGGAGAACCACGGGGACAGCGGGGACAGCGGGGACCAAGTCTGCAACCGCTCGGACGTGGTTCAAGTTCCGTCGCAGGTCAGAGCAGTAATCGCTTGCAGAGCACCTGAGCTTCCCAAGCTGAGTGCGTAGTGCCAGCCTTGGCTAGGTGCTGGGGCGACGTTGAAGGCCTGGCTCTTCCAACGACGCCACGCTCAGTGGTGTTCTGGCTTCATTTCGTTGGAGCGCTTCATCGTGCTGGCCTCTGGCGACGTGCAGTAAGGGCCACCTCTGCATCCTCGTCACAGAGGAGACCTGTCCGTCCAAGGCCGCTCAACAGTGGCCAATGACGACCAACGACGACCACCAGGCGCACGAGTCCACCGCCCCTGACCAGCAAAGACCCAGCTCACCAAGATCCCCGGCAAGACCCAGGGCAAGAAGTACTCCACCGAAGTGCGGGAACTCGTCGCCGAGTACGAGGCGAAGGATTCCGCCGAGGCGATCTGTGCCCGGGACGCCGACAAGCTGGAATGCATGATCCAGGGCATCGAGTACAAGGCCCAGGGTTACGAGAACGCCCAGCGCTTGGTGAGAAGCGGAGTTGATGTCGGCCCGGTAGCCGGGGAGGCACGGAAAGCGCTCGGTCGGGAGTACCCGGCCGAGCGCTTGTCGTAGTCGTACGCCGTCACGTCGACCCTGTCACGGCGACTCGGTCATGCCGGCTACTCCGTGGCCGTCGGCCTCCGCGACGCCGCCGTAGCCCTGTCCACGTCCGTCAGCGGGCGCAGCCGGTACGTGTACGCGTAGTCGCGGTTGGCGAAGAGCTTGTACTCGTCGTGGGTGTGGGCGCCCCAGCTGTTGTCGCCGCCGACGCCCATCTGGCGGTGGTTGACGCGGAGGACGACGGTGTCGCGGGGGGTGAGGTGGTAGTCGTGGCGGAGGCCGGTGGAGAGGTCCTCGGGGGTGAAGAAGGAGGCGTTGACCTCGATCAGGGAGTCGCCCGAGATCAGGAGGCCCTCGCCGTCGCGGTCGGTCAGGGCGGCCCAGCGGATGTCGGTCTTGTTGCCGTTCTCCTGGGGGCGGATGTAGCCGGACCACTGGTCGGCGACCGTGCTGGAGTAGAGGCCCACGTCGGTGCCGTTGTTGCGGTCCCAGTGGTTCTCCTCGGGGCCCCGGCCGTAGTAGTGCAGGCGGTCGAGGCGGCGGGGGAGGTGGAGGAGGGTGCCGACCTCCGGGATGTACGGGAGGGAGGACGCGCCCGGGTGCAGGGTGTTGTCGACCTTGATCTCGCCGTTGCCGAACACCGTGTAGGTGGTGGTGTACGACGATTCCACCGTCGTCGGGAGGGTGCCGGTCACCTTGATCTCCACCGCCCGGCCTTCGCCCAGGGGGCGGACGCTCACGGCCGTCACCTTGCGGTTGGTGCCCGCGTCCCGCCAGGTCTGGTTGCGGGTGTGCTGGCCGTTGCCGTGGTCGTTGTCGGTGGGGGCGCGCCAGAAGTTGGGGACGGGGCCGGAGGTGAGCAGGCGGGTGCCGGCCGCCCTGTAGGACGTGATGGTCCCGGCGGCCTTGTCGACGGTGACCGAGAAGCCGCCCCGGTAGCCCTTGCCGGTGACCGTGACCGCCTTGTCGCCGTCCTCGTACGTCAGCTTGAGGACGGAGTCGAGCGGTACGGGGGTCACCGCCGGGCTGCCCGCGTCGATGGGGAGCTGTTGCCGGGCCACCTCGAAGCCTGCCTTGGCCCAGGGGGTGCGCTCCTTCGTGGTGAAGGAGAGTTCGAGGAAGTACTCGGTGCCGGGGGCGGGGGAGGCGGGGAGGCGGAAGGGGACGGTGATGTCCTTGGTGGAGAGGGGGGCCACGTCCAGCTGGGCGCGGGTGAGGCGGCCGTGCTGGAGCTCCTTGCCGTCGGCGACCAGGGTCCAACTGCCGTTCAGTTCGCGGAGGTTGGTGAAGAGGTACTCGTTGGTGAGGGTGACCGCCCGAGGGTCCTTGCCCGCAGACCCCGACTCCGTCGCCGTCGCGTGGACCGCCTGGTAGATGCGTTTGACCTCGGCCGCCTTGCCGGTGTGGCCCCGGTCGGCCTTGACGATGCCGTCCGCGACGAAGGCGCCGTCGTTGGGGTTGTCGCCCCAGTCACCGCCGTACGCGAAAAACGAACGTTCCTTCGCGAAGCCCTCGCGCTTCCGCTCCTCCACCTTCACCGTCGCCGCGTCGAACCAGAACCGCACGCCCTCGTCGCCCGGCCCACGCCCACCGGAGGACAGTTCGGCCGCGCTCAGCGCCCGCGCGTACACGCCCGCCCGCCGGATCGTCCCGCTGAACTCCCGCGTCGGGTTGTCCGTGTCCGTGCCGAGCGCGAGCGGTGCCGTGTTGACGCTGGGCCGCCGGGTCGTGGTGCGGGTGGCCTTCGCCTCGCCGTCGACGTACAGGGTGAGGGAGCCGGCCTCGGCGTCGAAGACACCGGCGACATGGTGCTCGCGGCCGGTCCAGCCCTCGGTCGGGAGCCCCCAGCTGACGCTGACCCACTGGCCGCCGCCGTAGATGAAGAACTCGACGCTCTGGTTGGACTGCTTCAGCGCGTAGTGCGTGTCGCCCTTGGCCACGATCGGCTGGTGGCCGCCGGTGACGTGCGGGGTGACCCATGCCTCCAGGGTCAGGGAGCCGGTGAGGTCGAGGGCCGGGTCGCGGGTGAAGCCGGTGGCGCCGGACAGGCCCTTGGTGCGGCTGAACGTGCCCGCCGCGGTGAGGAGTTGGCCCCGCAGCCCGCTCGGGCCGGCGTCGGTGAACACCTTCAGCGCCGGGACCGGCCAGGTCAGCGACTGGTCGACGAAGTCCCAGATCCAGCCGCCCTGGAGGACGGGATAGCGCCGGATGAGATCCCAGTACTTCTTGAAGTTGCCCGTCGAGTTACCCATCGAGTGCGAGTACTCGATCATCACGTACGGCCGGGTGTCCGAGGTGTCCTTCGCCCGCTGTTCGACCCGCTGCGGGCTGTCGTACATCTCCGAGCGGATCTGGCTGATCGTCGGCCGGTCGTCGCCCTCGTACTGGATGACACGGGTCGGGTCGTACGACTCGATCCAGTCGCGCATCGCGACGAACGTCGACCCGCCGCCCGCCTCGTTGCCGAGGGACCACAGGACGACGGAGGCGTGGTTCTTGTCGCGGTGGACCATGGCCTGCGCGCGGGCCACACACGCGGTCGTCCACTCGGCGTGGTTTCCGGGGTAGCGGTCGCGGATGCCGTGGGTTTCGAGGTTCGTCTCGTCGACGAGGTAGAGGCCGTACTCGTCCGCCAGCTCGTACCAGAGCGGGTTGTTCGGGTAGTGCGAGGTGCGAACGGTGTTGATGTTGAGGCGCTTGATGATCCGCAGGTCCCCGACCAGGTCGGCGCGGGTGAGCGCCATGCCCCGGTCGGGGTGCATCTCGTGCCGGTTGGTGCCCCGGAAGGAGACCGGCTGTCCGTTGATCCGCATCAGCCCGTCCCGCAGCGCGAACTCGCGCAGGCCCACCCGGTGGGACAGGGTCTCGACGACCTTGCCGCGCGGGTCGCGCAGCCGGAGCACGGCCGTGTAGAGGTTCGGGTGCTCGGCGGACCACAGCTCGGGGGAGGGGACGGACCTGCTCGCCTGTACGGTCACGTCCTTGCCGACCCCGGAGGCGGCGACCGCGACGGACTGGACGAGCGGGCGTGACCAGACGGCGTGGCCCCGGGCGTCGTAGAGCTGGGTCTCGACGGAGTACGCCCCCTCGTGCCCGGCCGCGTACGCGCGCACGCTCGCGGTGACGGACAGCTCGGCGGCCGTGTAGCCGTCGCTGAGCGGGGTGTCGAGCTTGAAGTCGCGCAGGTGCACAGCGGGCGTCGAGTAGAGGTAGACCGAGCGGAAGATACCGCTCAGCCGGATCATGTCCTGGTCCTCCAGCCAGTCGCCGTCCGAGTAGCGGTACACCTCGACGGCGATCTGGTTCCGGCCCGGCTTGAGGTGCTCGGTGATGTCGTACTCGGCCGGGTCGTACGAGTCCTCGTGGTAGCCGACGAGTGCGCCGTTGATCCACACGTAGTGGGCCGACTTGACGCCCTCGAAGTGCAGGAAGGTACGGCGGTCGCCGGCCGTCCAGTCCTTGGGGAGGTGGAAGGTGCGCCGGTACTGGCCGACGGGGTTGTAGCGGGTCGGCGCGGTCGGCGGCTGCGCCTCCTCGCCGAGGCCGTTGGGACCCCACCACGGGTAGGTGATGTTGATGTAGATGGGGAAGTCGTAGCCGTGCAGCTGCCAGTTGGAGGGGACCGGGATGGTGTCCCAGTCGCTGTCGTCGACGTCCGTCTTGTAGAAGTCCTCGTTCCGGTCGCCCGGGCGGTCGACGTAGGCGAACTTCCACGTGCCGTCGAGGCTCAGCCGGTACGGGGAGCGGGTGCGGTCGGCGGTGAGTGCCTGTCTGACGTCCGCGTACGGCATGAGGGTGGTGTGGGGCGGTTCGGC
Organism: Streptomyces sp. NPDC001868; assembly: GCF_040297125.1. Lineage (NCBI taxonomy): Bacteria > Bacillati > Actinomycetota > Actinomycetes > Kitasatosporales > Streptomycetaceae > Streptomyces > Streptomyces sp. NPDC001868. Next base: position 227,617 of record NZ_JBEOYO010000010.1, read on the forward strand.
GCCGACCTGGAAGAGCGCCATGTTGCCGGACCACTCGGGCGTGCCGTCGGCCTTCGTCCCGGTGAGGGGGGCCGCGTACGCGTCGCCGGCGGGCAGGGCCAGGGCGCCGAGGAGCGCGGCGCCGCCCTCCAGCAGTCGACGGCGGCTTACGGGGTACGGGTGCGGGTGCGACTGCGATTGTGGCTGCGGATGCGTGTACGGCTGCGGGTGGTGCATGGCCGGGGCCTTCCTCGCGACGACGGGGGTGCACGTACGGAGAGACGTGTGAGACGTGTGGGACGAGGAGCGTCGGTTGCTGTCCGATGTTGTTGAAAAACCGGGCCCACCCTAGGACTTCGAACAGAAGCGGATCAATGACTCTGTCGGACTTTGTGCGGTCGTGAGGGGAGGGATGGGGGAGATGGGGGACGGGTGGGTGACGGGTGGGGGAACGGGGAGGCTGACGGCCACGTGGGTGCGTGACGGGGGCGCCCGTCCTGGTGTCGCCCGGTCGCCACCCGTCGGGCGCTTACGGTGCCCCCATGGTGGCGGGTGTGGCGTGGGCGTTGTGCGCGGCGGTGTGCATGGGTACGGCGACCGTGTTGCAGGCGCTGGGCGCGCGGCGGGCGGCGGCCCGGGAGAGCGCCGGGGACGCGCGCGGCCGGGGCCGGACCGTGGTGGAGGTGCTGCGCGGCTGGCCCTTCCTCGCCGGGGCGGGCCTGGACACGGTCGGGTTCGCGGCGCAGGTGGTGGCGTTGCGGCTGGTGCCGTTGTTCCTGGTGGAGGCGGCGGTGGCCGCGTCGCTGGCGGTCACGGCGGTGGTCGGTACGGCCGTGCTGGGGCTACGGCTGCGGCGGGCCGAGTGGGGTGCCGTGGCCGTCGTGTGCCTGGGGCTGGCGACGCTCGCGGTGTCCGCCGGGCACGCGGGCGACGGACACGGTGACCTCGGGCTGCGGGTGGCGGTGCTGGTCGCGTCGGTGCTGGTGGTGGCGGGCGGCTGGGTCGTGGGCGGCCGGCTGCGGCGGGGGCGGGCGGTCGTGCTGGGCGCGGCGGCGGGGCTGAGCTTCGGCCTCACCGCGATCGCCGTACGTCTGCTGCCGGACGCGACCGTGCTCGGCGTGCCGGCCCAGCCGTCCGCGTACGCCGTCGTCGTCTCCGGCCTCGGCGGCTATCTCCTCCTCGTCCAGGCCCTCCAGTCCGGCTCGGTGACGGCGGCCACGGCGGCGATGGTGATCTGCGAGACCGTCTGGCCGGGCGTGTTCGGCGTGGCGTGGCTCGGCGACGGGACGCGGGACGGGTACGAGTGGCTGGCCGTGGCGGGGTTCGTGTGCTGTGTGGGGGGTGGGGTGGCGTTGGCGCGGTTCGGGGAGGCGGGGGAGGGGGGTGGGGAGGTCGGAGGGGAGACCCGGCGGGGTGGCGGGGAGGCCGGGGGTCGTGCCCCGGGCGGGGCGGACTGAACGGCAACCTTCGCACCGGTCGGCGGCGACCACAGGGGGAAGTGAAGAAACGTGAAATCCCGCCCCCACCAAGGGAGTTCACCATGCGCACCCCACCCGCAACACGCACCGCACTCTCCCCACGCATCCCGCGGACGCGCATCGCGAGACTGCTCACCGTGCTCGCCGCCGTCCTGGCCGTGCTGCTCGCGCCCGGCCTGTCGACCCCGTCCGTCGCGCAGGCGGCGAACGACCGGTCGGCGCGGGCCCGGACGGAAGCGCAGATCCTGGAACGGGCGGAAGCCCGCATCCGGGCGCAGGCGGAAGCCCAGTTCCAGGCGCGCGCCGGGGCCGCCGCGCCGGCCGCCTGGAACCCGCCCTCGAACCTGGTCCAGCCCCTCAACGAGGTCTGGAACCACGTCGAATCCACCTACGGCAACCTGTACGGCTTCCGCAACTACGGCTGGGACCAGATCATGGCCAACCGCGGAAGCGTCAACTACTGCGTCCGCTGGGAGTCGAGCCAGCCGGTCAGCGCCGCCCTGCGCGACCAGATCCACGCCGCGCTGAAGAAGCAGTTCGGCAAGTGGATGGCGGCGATGGTCGACAACGGCGCCGGCCACAACGCCTGGCCGTACACGAACGTCCCCGTCAACATCGTCGGCTGGGCCGTGAAGAACCGCTCCACCCTCCAGTGGAGCGACAACTCCGTCGACATCCACACCAACATGCTGGACGGCGGCGGCGCCCCGCAGTGCAACCCCGACTGCGGCCGCTTCTTCCACCAGGACGGCAACTACTCCCGCTGTCCCGGCGGCGCCGCCCGCCACTACGACCAGTCCCTCTGGCTCACCGAGGGCTTCGGCGGCGGCGCCGGCGGCGACTGGGGGCAGCGGATGGGCCGCTCCTACTTCACCGGCGCCCTCAACCAGGAGAACATCCACATCTATCTGCACGAGGTCGGCCACACCTTCGGCCTCGACGACTTCTACGACTGGTCCCCCACCGGCCAGTGCTGCTTCCTGATGAAGGCGGGCAGCGCCGCCCAGATCACCGAGTTCGACAAGTGGATGTTCCGTGACTTCTGGCGCCACATGAAGAACCGGTACGGTCTCTGACACCCACCCCTCCACCGACGTTCGCGCGGGGCCGTGACAGATGTCATGGCCCCGCTGTGATGGTGATCGTCCACGAGAAGGATGTAGAGCGCACCGTTCGTTCGTGACAATCGCCTGACAGGGCCCGGGAGTTGACCGTCCGGGGCCATCGGGAACGCCGGGCGGGCCGGGCGCGTCATCCGCGCCCCGCGCGTCGGGCGTGTCGGAAACGAGGGAATCAAGCCGTGCGTATCAAACATCTCGTCGGGACCGCTCTGGGCACCACACTCCTGCTCGTCACGGCGGCGCCGACCGTGTCGGCGGCGCCCGGAACCGCCGCCAAGGCGCCCACCGGGCTGGACCGGACCGGGCTGCGGAACACGCTCGACGCCATCCACGAGGCCGGGATGTACGGCACGTACTCGTCGGCGCGTGACGGCCGGGAGCGCTGGACCGGCGCCGCCGGGCTGGCCGACGTCGACACGGGGCGCAAGGTCAAGCCGAACATGCGGCACCGCGTCGGCAGCATCAGCAAGACGTTCACCTCGGTGGCGATCATGCAGCAGGTGGAGCGGGGCCGGATCAGCCTCGACGCCCCGGTCACGGACTACGTTCCCGAGCTGTTCGACGGGAGCGACGCCGACCGGGAGCGCGGCGACGCCATCACCGTACGGATGCTTCTCAACCACACCAGCCACATCGGCGACTACATCCTCGGTGCCTTCCCCTCCCTCCTGCAGAACTCCACCAGCAGCCTCGACGAGCACCGCTTCCGCTCGATCGGCCCCGGGGAACTGGTCCGGCTGGGCCTCGCCGCCGACGCCACCGGCAGCCCCGGCGCGCTGCCCGGCTCGTACTCGAACACCAACTACGTCGTCGCCGGTCTGATCCTGGAGAAGGTCACCGGGAAGAAGGCGTCGACGTACATCACCCGCGACGTCATCGACCGCGCCGGGCTGGACGACACCTCGTACGCGCGCACCCCGCACATCAAGGGCCCGCACCCCAAGATGTACGAGTCGTTCTACGGGCTCATCGACCCGCCCCGCGACTACAGCGTCTACGACATGTCCTGGGCCTACACCGCCGGCGCGATCGTCTCCACGACCGACGACCTCAACCGCTTCTACCGCAAGCTGCTCACCGGCGGCCTCGTGAGCCGCGCGTCCCTCGCCGAGATGCAGCGCACGGTCCCGATGGAGGTCGCCCCGGGCGCCACGATCGACTATGGCCTCGGCATCTTCAGCCTCGACCTCCCCGGCTGCGGGCGTTTCTGGGGCCACAACGGTGCGGTCTTCGGCGCCGGCACGATCAGCCTCACCAGCGGGGACGGCAGGCGTCAGCTCTCCATGGGCTGGAACCTGATGAAGTACGAGCGCCTCAACGAGGCCGGTACGGCCTTCGAGCCCAGCCCGATCAACGACGCCCTCGACGTCCATCTCATCGAGGCGCTGTGCCCGACGGCGGGCGAGGGTGCGGCGGCGGGCTCCGGGGCACCGCTGACGTCCGGGATCGCGGCGGCGGACGTCCGGCGGATCTTCCCCGACGGCCTGCCGGGCGTGGACCTGTCCACCGGGATCCGGCCGGTGGCCCCGAACGGGTTCTGAACTCCCGCAAGTTCCTGAGGTCGACGCCGCCGGCGGGTAGAACGCTCTCGTAACCGCCCTCGCATCCCAGGGAGAGTAGCGTTTTGCCCACCTTCGTCATCTTCGACCTGGAGTTCACGACCTGGCCGGGGGCCATGGAGCAGGACTGGTCGGCCCCCGGCCAGCTGCGCGAGATCGTGCAGATCGGCGCGCTGCGGGTGCGTGCGGATCAAGGGGAGCGGGGGGATCAGGGGGAGCGGGGGGATCGGGGGGCGTGGGGGGAGTACTCCGTCGTAGAGGAGTACGAGACGCTGGTCCGGCCGGTGGTGAACCCGGTCCTCTCGCCCTTCTTCACCACCCTCACCGGTATCGGCCAGCGGGCAGTGGACCGGGACGGCCTCCCGCCCGCCCGCGCCCTGAGCGACTTCCTCGCCTTCTGCCAGGGACAGTCCGTCCTCTCCTACGGCAACGACATGCTCGTCCTCGGCGAGAACATCGGCTGGGCCCGCGCGCGGGGCGAGGAGATCAAGCACAACGTCCTCACCCCCGGTTTCCTCAACATCCGCCCCTGGCTGAACACCGTCGCCCCGGCCACGGCGCACACCAACTCGGGCCGCCTGTGGCAGGTGCTGGGCCTGCCCCGGCCCGCCCCGGGCGACGAACACTCGGCCCTCTTCGACTGCCACTCCATCGCCGCGGCGCTGCGCCACCTGTCCGCCGGGGGGACGGCCCTGCCCGAGGCGTTCCTTTAGTCGGCGAGTCAGCGAGTCAGAGAGTCAGCGAGTCAGCTCGCGAGGCGGTCCAGTTCCTCGGCGATCGCCTCGCGCAGCGCCGCGTGGCGCGGTCCGAGGGCGTATCGCGCGTCGCTCCAGCGCTCCCGGGGGTACAGCCACACCGGTCTGCCGACCAGTTCCGTCGGCTCCCACGCGTATCTCGGCCACACATGCGCGTGCAGAAACGGGTCCGTGTTCCCGAGGATCTCCAGGTTGACCCGCCGGAACGCCGGATCCAGCCGCGCACAGGCCCGCTCGACGGCCTCGCCCAGCCGGTCCATGTCCGCGAGGAACGCCGTCCGCCTCTCCCGCGCGAGCTCCGACAGCCGGCCCACCGCCGGGTCGTCCACGAGCAGTACGCAGTACCCCGGCAGGAACTGTGTGTCCCCGATCACCGCGAACCCGGCCGTGAGCCTGCGCAGCACGGTGGGGTTCCGGCCCCGCAGCGCGCTTCCGATCCGGTCGTCCCGCCAGTCCTCCACCACGGTCGGTGACTTTACAATCACCGTCTTGCCGTCTCGTCACCCAACCCCCAGTCATCCAGGAGCTGTTGTGTCCGACGCATCCGTACCCGCCGTCCGTGAACTCCGGCTGGTCGTGACGGCCGCCGACTACGACGCCGCGCTGCACTTCTACCGTGATGTGCTGGGGCTTCCCGAGCGGGCGGCGTTCTCGTCCGACGGCGGGCGGGTGTCGATCCTCGAAGCGGGGCGGGCGACGCTGGAGATCACCGATCCGAACCACGCGGAGTTCATCGACGAGGTGGAGGTCGGCCGTCGCGTGGCCGGGCACATCCGGGTCGCCTTCCAGGTGGACGACTCGACCGTGACCACGGCGAGACTGGCGGCGGCCGGTGCCGAGGTGATCGCCGAACCGACCCGCACCCCCTGGAACTCCCTGAACTCCCGCCTCGAAGGCCCCGGGGACCTTCAGCTGACCCTGTTCACCGAACTCGGCGACGCCTAACCACGGGGGCCACGACATCCCGGACGTGAGGGCCGGGGCGTGAGGGCCGTCACCGGAAGTGGCTTTGCATGATCATGCATTGGCATGCATAATATTTCCATGTCCAAGGTCCTCACCTCTCTTCCGGCCGGCGAGCGCGTCGGCATCGCCTTCTCGGGCGGGCTCGACACCTCGGTCGCGGTCGCGTGGATGCGCGACAAGGGTGCCGTCCCGTGCACCTACACCGCCGACATCGGCCAGTACGACGAGCCCGACATCGCCTCGGTGCCCGGCCGCGCGAAGACCTACGGTGCCGAGATCGCGCGCCTGGTCGACTGCCGGGCCGCGCTGGTCGAGGAGGGCCTCGCCGCGCTGACCTGCGGCGCGTTCCACATCCGCTCCGGCGGGCGGGCGTACTTCAACACGACCCCCCTCGGCCGTGCCGTCACCGGCACGCTGCTGGTCCGGGCGATGCTGGAGGACGACGTCCAGATCTGGGGCGACGGCTCGACCTTCAAGGGCAACGACATCGAGCGGTTCTACCGTTACGGCCTGCTCGCCAACCCGCACCTGCGGATCTACAAGCCCTGGCTCGACGCCGACTTCGTCACCGAGCTCGGTGGCCGCAAGGAGATGTCGGAGTGGCTGGTCGCGCACCAGCTGCCGTACCGGGACTCGACGGAGAAGGCGTACTCCACCGACGCCAACATCTGGGGCGCCACCCACGAGGCGAAGACCCTGGAGCACCTGGACACCGGCCTGGAGACCGTCGAGCCCATCATGGGCGTCCGGTTCTGGGACCCCGAGGTCGAGATCGCCACCGAGGACGTGACGATCGGCTTCGACCAGGGCCGCCCGGTGACGATCAACGGCAAGGAGTTCGCCTCCGCCGTGGACCTGGTCATGGAGGCCAACGCCATCGGCGGCCGCCACGGGCTCGGCATGTCCGACCAGATCGAGAACCGCATCATCGAGGCCAAGAGCCGCGGCATCTACGAGGCCCCCGGCATGGCCCTCCTGCACGCCGCGTACGAGCGCCTCGTCAACGCCATCCACAACGAGGACACCCTCGCGCAGTACCACTCCGAGGGCCGTCGCCTCGGCCGGCTGATGTACGAGGGCCGCTGGCTGGACCCGCAGGCCCTGATGATCCGGGAGTCCCTGCAGCGCTGGGTCGGCTCCGCGATCACCGGCGAGGTCACCCTGCGGCTGCGGCGCGGCGAGGACTACTCGATCCTCGACACCACCGGCCCCCACTTCAGCTACCACCCGGACAAGCTCTCCATGGAGCGCACCGAGGACGCCGCGTTCGGCCCCGTCGACCGCATCGGCCAGCTGACCATGCGCAACCTCGACATCGCCGACTCCCGCGCCAAGCTGGAGCAGTACTCCGTACTCGGCCTCATCGGCTCCGGCAGTCCCGCGATCGGCGCGGCCCAGGCCGCCGCGACCGGCCTCATCGGCCAGCTCCCCGAGGGCGGCGCCGAGGCCATCGCCTCCCGCGGCGCCACCACCGGCTCCGACGACGACGAGCTGCTGGACCGCGCGGCGATGGAGTTCGGCACGGACTGATCGCGCACGGACCTGCGCGAAGAGGCCGGCTCGACGGCAACCCGTCGAGCCGGCCTCTACGTGTGCGTGGGCCGGCCGCCGTCGGTCAGGGAGCCCCGGGCAGCAGTCCCACACGCATGCCTGACGCTTGCCGGCGTACACGTGAATGCGCCCAGCCACGAACGGGTGGCGTCAGAGACGCCGCCCCCCTGATCTGAAACGCACCCGGAGTCGTGTGACAGCGCTCATGATTGATCCATGGGAACTGTGACGGCGTTACGCCGGTACCCGGTGAAGTCCATGCTCGGCGAGGCGCTGACAAGTGTGGCGGTCACCGAACGCGGGCTGCGCGGCGACCGAGTGTCCGCCGTCCTCGACGAAACGGGCACGGTCGGCAGCGCCAAACACCCCCGCAAGTGGGGCCCATTGCTCCGCTGCCGCAGCAGGCTGACCAGCACCGACACGGTCGTGGTCGAGCTGCCGGACGGAATCGTCCTGTCGGCCGGAGACACTGACCTGGACGCTCGGCTGTCCAAGCTGCTGGGCCGCCCCGTTTCCCTGTCGGACACCCCGCCGGAGCATGGCGGCGCGCTCGAGCGGGCAGTGCCCGAATATGAAGGCGGTGTCCCGGACGCCCTGCGGAGCACAGCAACCACCGACGCCACTGGAGTGGCCATCACCTCCGGCCAGGTCGCACCGGGGACCTTCTTCGACTACGGCACGGTCCACCTCGTCACCACAGCTGCCCTGGCACGGCTGCGGGCCACGCACCCCACCGGAGACTTCGACCCGCGTCGCTTCCGGCCCAACCTGGTCGTTGACACACCCGAGGGCCCAGGCTTCCCCGAGGACGCATGGATGCATTCCCATCTGCGCATCGGCGAGGCTCTCTTCCGGGCCGTGGTGCCCACACCCCGGTGCGTGGTCCCCACGCTCGCTCAGGAGGACCTGCCATCCGACCCCGGCATCATGCGCGCGGTCGCCCGCGAGCACCGCATACCGGTTCTCGACCTGGGCCGGCTGTCGTGCGTCGGGATGTACCTGGACGTCCTGGAACCTGGCACGGTACGGATCGGCGACTCGGTCACCAGACGGGGCAGCGCGTGATCAGTGGTGTGACGGCTCACTCGACGCGGCGAAAGGCAGGCTACGACGGCCACATGACGGGGCCACCCTCACGCAGCACCCGCGCGCGGTCCATGCGGGCGGCTACGGCTTCCGTGACGTCGTTGCGGGCCTGCCGGAAGTCGGTGATCCGAGAAAGCAACGCCGTGGCGTACGCGGGGATCGCGGGGACATGACGTTGGTGATCCAGGCCAATGCTGGTGGAACCAGGGTGCCTTGACGGGCATCAGTCGGGTACCGTGCGGGCCATGTCGAGTCCTGAGTCGGACAAGGTGGGGGCTTTCGGTCACGCCGTCAGCCCCCTGAGCCACTGAGCTCGTAGCCCTGTCGTCGCGCCGCATTCTGCGGTCGGACGAGTGTGCCTCTGGGGCTGGCCGCGGTGACGAGATGACCTTCTCGTGCTTCTCCTCGCCTCGGAGCCACTCGATGCCTCTCCCGCTGTATCTGCTTGCCGTGGCCGTCTTCGCCATGGGCACCTCGGAGTTCATGCTCGCCGGCCTCCTGCCGGACCTCGCCTCGGATCTCGACGTCACAGTCGGGACAGCCGGCACGCTCACCTCGGCCTTCGCGGTCGGCATGGTCGTCGGCGCTCCCCTTGTGGCCGCGCTTGCCCGCGACTGGTCCAGGCGCTCCAGCCTTCTCGGGTTCATCCTCGCTTTCGCGGCAGCTCACGCCGTGGGCGCTGTCACGACCAGCTTCCCGGTCCTGTTCACGACCCGGGTCGTCGCCGCGCTCGCGAACGCAGGGTTCCTCGCCGTCGCTCTGACTGCTGCCGCCACGCTGGTCCCACCCCACAAGAAGGGACGTGCGCTGGCCGTGCTGCTGTCAGGCACGACGGTGGCCACGATCGCCGGTGTCCCTGGTGGATCGCTACTCGGCGCGGTGTTCGGATGGCGGGCCACGTTCTGGGCCGTCGCCGCTCTCTGCCTGCCCGCAGCTCTCGGCATCCTGAAAGCAGTCCCGGCGGGACGTGTGAAGGAAGAGACGACTGGCGGGCCGGCCTTGCAAGCGGAGCTCGCCCAACTAGCAAAGCCGGCCTTGCTTCTGGTGATGCTCCTCGGCGCGCTGGTGAACGCGGCCACGTTCGGAAGCTTCACCTTCCTCGCCCCCGTCGTGACCGACACCGCCGGGCTGGGAGAACTGTGGATCTCCGTCGCTCTGGTGCTTTTCGGCGCCGGTTCCTTCGCCGGGGTCGCTGTCGCCGGCCGGCTGTCCGACCAGCGTCCCGGTCGGGTCATCGCAGTCGGCGGCCCGCTGCTGCTCATCGGCTGGCCCGCCCTGGCGGTGCTGGCCAACGAGCCGGTCGCCTTGTTCGCCCTCGTATTCGTGCAGGGCGCCCTTTCGTTCGCGCTGGGCAGCACCCTGATCACACGAGTCCTCTACGAGGCCGCGGAAGCCCCCACCATGGCCGGGTCGTATGCGACGGCGGCACTCAACGTGGGCGCCGCCGTCGGTCCCCTCATCGCCGCAACCACCCTCAGCACCACCGTCGGGAACCTCGGGCCGCTGTGGGCAAGCGGCCTCCTGGTCGCGATGACACTGCTCATCGCGCTCCCCTTCCGCACCGTGGTCGCGGCCGGACGAAGCGCCGAGGTGCTCCGGTGACACATGCGAACGCCCCTTGACCATCGAGGGACGCCGCAGGCTCATCGAACGCCTCCGCAGCCGTCCGATCACCTACATGGCCGCCGAGGCCGGCGTCCGGGCAGGGCGGCGACGGACATTACGAGTACGTGCAGTCCTTCTCCGTGGTGGAGTCCGATGCCGGTGGGGCCTGTGCGACGAAGGAGCCGAGGCCGGGTTCGGCGCATGCGGATCGAGTCCGGCAGTCGGTCGACGGAGCCGCCAGTCTCCCCTGCAGTGGCAGGGGTGACATCAATACAGCGGCAGGGGTGACATCGAGGGCACGTGGTGAGCCCGGGGCGGCCCCTTTGCGTCCAAGCTGCCGACCCGCCCGTCAGGGACCCCCGGGCTCAGGTCTCCTTCAGCTCGTCGAGGATGAGGCGGGCCGTGTAGCGGATCTGCTGGGACGACGGGGGCTGGGAGAGTGCGGTCATCACGTCGAGCAGGTCGGAGTCGTGGGGTGTGCCGGGGGGTGTGTCCGGCAGTTCCCCGTAGCCGTCGACGTAGCGGCCGATCCCCCGGAGCGCCTCGTGGCGGACGGGCTCGGACGGGTCGTCGAGGTGGGAGAGGAAGAGTGCGACGTCCCCGTCGTCGTCCTCGTCCAGGAGGGCGAGGACGGTGGCTCTGACCTCGTCGGACGGGTGGGTGATCAGGCGGCGTACGGCGGGGAGGGTCTCGGGGTACTCGCTGAGCGCGTTGCGGGTGTGCCAGAGGTTCGGTTCGTCGGTGGTCAGGTGGGCGAGCAGGGCGTCGGCCGCCGCTCGGCGCTCCGGGCGGGGCAGCCCGTGTTCGCCCAGCCTGCCCAGGCCTTGCAGGGCCCCGGCCCGTACCCGCTCGTCCGGATCGTGGAGGAGCGGCAGCAGTGTCTCGGTGGCGTCCGGGGCCGCCAGTCCGCCGAGCGCGGTGGCGGCGGCCTTGCGGACGTCGGGCCGGCCGAGGCCGGGCCCCAGATCGGGGCCGGGGCCGGAGACGGCCGCCGCTCTGATCCACCGGACCGCCGTCGGCGTACCGATGTCGGCGAGGGCCTCGACGGCGGTGGTGCCGGCCCTCGGGTGGTCGAGCCACCGGACGGCGGCGGGCACGGCACGGACGTCTCCCCACCGGCCGAGCACGTCCAGGAGCCGGGCGGCGACGTCGGAGTCGGTCTCGGTGCCCAGCGCGGACAGGAGCGCGTCGGCCGTCGCGGAGGGTCGCAGTACCGGCAGAAGTGACTCGACCGCTCCGGACCGCCGCAGCGCGGAGAAGAGCGTGTCGACCGCTCCGGACAGCCCCAGCGGTGACAGCAGCGTGTCGGCCGGTCCGTGAGACAGGTCCCCGGCGAGGTATCCCACGATCGCCCGTCGTACCGCAGGGCACTCGTCGTGCAGGCCGTCGAGGAACGTGTCGCGCAGCCCGCGAATGTGCTGCCGGGGCAGCAGGTCCAGCGCCCGCACGCGAGCGAGCCCGTGGCCGTGCCGGGCGGTGTGGAGGAGCAGTTCCAGTACGGGCTTCTTGCGCAGGGAGGCGTAGAGGGCGGACCTCGCGGGGCCCCACAGATACGGTCCGGGGTCGCCCAACAGCCGTACGAGCACGGCAGGTTCGGCGGTCTCGCCCCGACTGCCCAGCGCGAGCAGCGCGTTGAGCCGCAGATGCCAGTCGTCGTCCTCCAGCAGCCGCCGGAACGCCTCCGTGACGGCCGGGCCGGTCAGCCCCAGCCGTTCGGCGGCGAGCGAGGCCCGGCGCCGTACGGACGGATCCGGGTCCCCCATCAGCTCGACGATCACCGTGTCCGACCCGTCACCCCCGAGCCGTCCCAGCGCGTCGGCCGCCCCCGCCCGTACGACGGCCTCGGTGTCCCGGGCAGCCCGGACGGCGGCCTCCGTGTGCTCGTCCCGCCGCCCGAGCCGCTCTCCGAGCCGCTGTCCGAGCCGTCCGAGGCCCTTGACGGCCGCGGCTCTGCGGCCGGGTTCCGCCGACGTCAACTCCCGTAAGAAGAAGGCGATCTGATGTTCCGCGCCGGCCGTGCTGCCGCCACCCATGCGTTCCCCCTTCGAGACCTCCGCGGCCCACTGCCGAGGAGACCCTCTACGAGAACGACTGTCCGGGTGGCCCGGGAGTTGCACGGCCGGGATTCTGTGGCTGGGCCCGGACCCGGGCCCGGGGGTCAGGACTAGGGCCTGTTGCGAAAGTGGCGTCGTCGCCCGAAGGGCGGCCGCGCGGCGTCCGGTGCGTGCTCTCGGCGTGCCGCCCGAAAGCCCTCGTACT